>DYNG01000064.1 GCA_020721165.1 Desulfocapsa sulfexigens | reverse complement strand
GGTGCCCATGGACCCCAAAGTGGTCATAGCCGGCGATGACGGCGCCCCCTACCTTACCTCGGATGCCGTCAGCCCCGCCATCGAGGCCTTTGCCACCGTGGTCACGGCCGTCGAAAACCGGCTGCCAGCCACCCAAGGAGCCAAGGCATCCTTAAATATGGCCTCAACCGGCAGTAGTTGCGGCTGTGGCAGCGGCGGCTGCAATCCTGCAAAATGTGATTGTTAAACTAAAAAATGGCCTGTCCACGAAAAACACGAAAGGCACGAAAAGTTTTATCAAATTGTCCCGTTCGGGTTTTTCGTGTTTTTCGTGGACACTCTTTTCAGAGCACGCATCATCAAAGCCAGACGAAAAGGGGACACCATACATATTCTTCTCAACGAACAAGCTTGGTTTCCTCACTTCTTTACTTTACTCACCGCCCATTGAAAAATCTGTCCACGAAAAACACGAAAGGCACGAAAAATTTTATCAGGTTGTCCTGTTCGTGTTTTTCGTGCCTTTCGTGGACACTCTTTTCAGAGCATATATCATCAAAAAAGACACATCCCGCCCCAACCCGTTCCTCCCCCAGCCACACCTGAATCTATTATTGCAATAATAATGGCATCGTAACAACATTCTAACACACTACGGGTTAATTGTGGTTTCGCTTTGTTCACTTTTTATAAACCTTTACCAAGGAGAACGACATGCAAGCAAAAAACCTGTTTCAAACCGCTGTGTTTACTGCCGCCGTAGCCTTTTTTACTGTTCAGCCAGCCACAGCAGCCGATGTAGCGAAACTCACGGGATCAGGGGCGAGTTTTCCGGCTCCGATCTACACCACCTGGTTCAAGGAATTCAGCCGGGCCAATGCCGATATTCAGGTGAACTATCAGTCCAAGGGATCCGGGGCTGGCATTAAGGATTTCATGAGTCATACCGTTGACTTTGCTGCCAGTGATGCCGCCATGACCGAAGAAGAGATAGCCAAGGTACCGGAAGGGGTTCAGCTTCTGCCCATGACCGCTGGCGAGATCGTTCTTGCTTACAACCTGGAAGGGGTCAAGGATCTCAAGCTCAGCCGTGCGGTCTATCCCGCCATCTTTTTAGGCAAGATCAAGAAATGGAATGATCCGGCCATTGTTGCCTCCAACCCTGGCGTCAAGCTGCCTGACCAGGACATCACCGTTGTCACCCGGGCTGACAGCTCTGGCACCACCTTTGTATTTACCCAGCACTTAAATGCCATCTCCTCCGATTTCAAGAGCGCTCTTGGCTTTGGCAATACCGTCAACTGGCCGGCTGAGGCCAAGATCGTTAAGTCCCCGAAGAACGATGGGGTCAGCGCCACCCTGAAACAGACCCCCGGCGCCATCGGCTATGTTGAATACGGTTTTGCCCGTGAGAGCAAGATGGAAATGGTTCATCTGGAGAATAAGGCTGGAAAATTCGTCGCCCCCGGACTGGAGGGCGGACAGGAGGCCCTGTCCAAGGCCGTTATCCCCGAGAACATGATTGCCTGGTTACCCGATCCCGATGGCGATAAATCCTATCCCATCGCCACCTACACCTGGATGGTATTCTACAAGAAAAACAGCGACCCCAAAAAGGCCGAAGCCCTGCGCAAGATGGTGACCTACTGCCTGGATGAGGGACAGAAGATTGCCGATAAGGCCGGGTATATTCCCCTGCCGGCCAATGTGGTGGAAAAGGTTCGGGCCGCTACCGCCAATATCCAGTAGTCCCGAGATACCCCCAAAGCTATCAGGGAAAGAAGATCTTCTTCAGGATTCCAGTCTCACTGCGGGCAGTTCGTCGTCTCAGTGAATGTGAAGAAGCCTCTCTTTCCCAGGTAGCCCTTTAGTTTTGCAATGGCATCAGGCCATACAGCCAACAAAATTTTTTTCATCCAGCCACCCATCTTCTTTAAGGAGTAGCCCACATGGTTACCAACCCACTCGGGCTTGACGATTCATCAGGACTGACCCAGCCGCCTTCCGCAGGGGACATCTTTGTAAATAAATCGTTCAAGGCCCTGACCGCCTTCTTTACCTGGGCCACCATCCTGCTGCTGGCCTACATCGTGTTCAAGATCGGCAGCGAGGCCTTGCCCGCCGTCTCCAAATATGGGCTGGAGTTTCTCACCTCCACCACCTGGGATGTCAACGAGGGCAAATTCGGCATTCTGCCGGAGATATGGGGGACGCTGTACAGCTCGCTCCTTGCCCTTGGCCTGGGCGGATTTTTTGGTATTGCCATCGCCATCTTTCTCACCCAGGATTTTCTGCCCTATCGGGTGGAGATGGTGCTTAAAAACATCATTGAGCTGCTGGCCGCCATTCCCAGTGTCGTTTACGGCCTGTGGGGAATTTTTGTTCTGATTCCGCTACTTCGGCCCATGTGTAACTTCCTCAATACCAACTTCGGCGGGATTCCCTTCTTTTCCACCAGTCTCAGCGGGCCGGGCATGTTTCCGGCGGCGCTGGTGCTCTCAATCATGATCCTGCCCACTGTGGCCGCCATCTCTCAGGACGCCTTTCGGGCCATCCCCCTGAAAACCAAGGAAGCGGCCTTTGGCATGGGAACCACCCGCTGGGAGGCCATCCTTCGGGTTATGATCCCGACTGCCTCCGGCGGCATCTTCGGCGCTCTGGTCTTGGGATTTGGTCGTGCTTTGGGCGAGACCATGGCCCTGGCCATGCTGATAGGCAACTCCAACAAGATTTCCCTGTCGCTTTTTGCCCCTGGCAACACCCTGGCCTCGTTGCTGGCCCTGAACTTCCCCGAGGCCGGTAATCACGAAACATCGGTGCTCATGTATGCAGCCTGCATACTCTTGCTGATAACGCTTCTGGTGAATATTGCCGGCGCCTTTATCATCGCCAAAACCGGATCGGGAGGCAAATAATGACCGATAATCACTGCACTCTGCCCACCCTTGTACGACAACCATTTGAGCGACGGGCCTTTATCTCTTATGTTTTAAGTGCCATCACCATCCTGGCCGCTGTCGCTGCCTGTATTCCCCTTTTTTCTGTCCTGGTGATGCTGATCTACCGGGGCGGACGACGACTCAGCCTGGAGATTTTTTATGCCCTGCCACCCACGGCCTTTGAAAGCGGTGGCGGTTTTGGCAATGCCATCGTTGGAACCCTGTTCATGGTTGGCATTGCCGCCGCCATCAGCATCCCCTTTGGCATCCTGGCCGCCATCTATCTGGCCGAGCTCAACCCTCACAGCAAAGCGGCGCAAATCGCCCGCTTCTCAGCCAAGACCATGACCGGCCTGCCCTCCATCCTGGCCGGCGTCTTTGCCTATGCCACGGTAGTGCTGACCCTTGGTCATTATTCCGCCTGGGCTGGAGGCGTGGCGCTTTCCCTGCTGATGCTTCCGGTTGTGCTCCTGACGGCGGAACAGGCGATCATCATGGTGCCTCGTCCGATGAAAGAGGCCGCCTACGGCATGGGCTGCACACCGGCGCAAACCATGATCAAGGTCACCTTGCCGGTGGCCATGCCCGGAATCATTACCGGTGTCGTTCTGGCGGTGGCCCGGGCAGCAGGTGAAACAGCCCCTTTGCTCTTCACCTCCCTGTTCAGTGACTACTGGCTGCAAGCCAATGAACCCACGGCCTCCCTGGCTGTGCTCATCTATAACTATTCCGGCATGCCCTTTGAGAATCAGATTGAACTGGCCTGGACGGCTTCGCTTGTTCTGGTCGTGCTGGTCTTTGTCCTCAACATCATCAGCCGTGCCATTGGCCAGCGAAAAAAATAATCACTTGGAGAAAGATTATGGAAGCAACACCCCTCAGCACCAGTCCCACGACACAAGAAACCTGTAACTGTGAGTCGGTCTGTTTTGTCGGATCAGAGGCAACCCTGCCCGCTGATGTGGCCCTTGACTGTCAGGTCGAAAAAATCTATTACGGCGACTTTCTGGCGGTGCGGGACAGTTATGTCCCCATCCATAAAAACCAGATAACCGGTTTTATCGGGCCTTCCGGCTGCGGGAAAAGCACCGTCCTCAAGAGCATCAACCGCATGAACGACCTGATTCGCGGGTTTCGCTTTGAAGGCAAGGTCCATTTCCACGGCATGGATATTTACGATAAGAGTGTTGATCCCGTGTCGGTGCGTCGTAATATTGGTATGGTCTTCCAACAGCCCAACCCTTTTGCCCTGTCCATCTATGAGAATGTGGCCTTTGGCCTGCGCCTCAATCGGTTCAAGGGAGATATGGATGAGCAGGTGGAAAAGGCCCTTCGGGGCGCCGCCATCTGGGATGAGGTGAAGAACAAACTGAAAAACAATGGCTTGTCCCTCTCCGGCGGCCAGCAACAGCGCCTCTGTATCGCCCGCGCCATTGCCACCGAGCCTCGGGTTCTGCTCATGGATGAGCCTTGCTCCGCCCTTGACCCCATCGCCACCCGGCAGATTGAAGAGCTGATGATTCAGCTCAAGGAAAAATATACCGTGGCCATCGTCACCCACAATATGCAGCAGGCTGTACGGGTGGCCGACCAGACGGCCTTCTTTGCCGTGGACATCTCCAGCGGTGGACGCACCGGATATCTGGTGGAGATGGCACCCACCAAGGAACTCTTTGAAAATCCACAGCAAAAATTGACCAAAGAGTATTTGCATGGTGATTTCTCATAATCACGATTCGTTGCAAGGCACTCAACGATGGAGGAAACGGCAAGGTGAGGGGGCAAAAGGACAACGAGGACTTTTTCCTTGAATGCGGCCTCTCGTTGTCCCACAAAGTTGTGGAACAACAGCGCAAAATGATATAGCTTCTTGAGAATGAAACAGAAGGGTCAATACTCTTTTGGCTTTTCCGTTTTGGGTCTTCTTTCCTCACTTGCCGACTTCGAAGTTGGCAGAGCAGGGAAGCGCCAAGATCCTGTCACAAAACCATTTTTCAAAGGAGCCGAAATAGAATGATCTCTCTCTATGCCCTGCAGGGGAAGAATCTTGTTCGCCAGGAGTTCAATGAAGGCGAAAACCTGCCGAAGGATATTCTCTGGATAGACCTGTTCAACCCCACCGCCGACGAGAGGCGCCAAGTCAGTGAGGCCTATAGCCAAGATCTCCCCTCGGAGCAGGATGTCAAGGAGATTGAGGCCAGTTCCCGATTCTTTCGAGATGATCAGGGGCTGCATCTTCGCTCTTACTTTCTCTACCAGTATCCTGATCGTGATGAAAATATTACCGTGGCCTTTATCCTTAACCAGGGCCGGATTTTCACCCTGCGCAATGAAAAACTTGAGACATTCCACAGCGTTAAACAAATGATTGCCGCTGGCACCCTGATAATCAGCGACAGCTTTGATCTCCTGTTCTCGCTTTTTGAAATCAAGGTTGATCGGCTGGCCGACAAGTTGGAGCTCAAGTATGGCGAAATTGAGAAAATCAGCCACAATGTTTACGACGGCGACAACCGTAACCTCGAAGAGATCATCCTGCAACTTGGCTCACTCCAGGACACCAACGATAAGATCCGGCGCGGCCTGCTCGACTTGCAACGACTTTTTTCCTTCCTCAAGCGCATCGGCTACAGCACAGGAAAGAATTCGAAAAACTTGCAGCGCCTGATTGAGGACATAGATTCGCTGGTGCAATACACCAATTTTATTCTGGAAAAAAGCGACTCTCTGCTCAGTGTCACCATTGGCTTAATCAACAGCGAGCAGAACAAGATTATAAAAATTTTCTCAATTATCTCGGTGGTTTTTCTTCCGCCAACCCTGGTTGCCAGCATTTATGGCATGAATTTTACCCACATGCCGGAACTGCAATGGCCATTTGGCTATCCCCTTGCTGTCTGCCTCATACTCGTTTCCGCCATTTCCCCTTATCTTGTCTTCAGATACAAAGGCTGGCTGTACCTTCATCATCTCAATGGAGAAAGTACATGAAAAAAAAGGAAGAAACATCAGTGCTGGTGCCGGAAACAGCGGCTGTTCCTGCT
>DYNG01000063.1 GCA_020721165.1 Desulfocapsa sulfexigens | reverse complement strand
TCCTGGACCTTGAATCCGGCAGCCGTGCCGAACTGGCTTGATCTTCCGCTGCTGTCGCTGAAGTATCTGCTGCTGGGCTTCTTTGCCTGGATTATCCTGGGGAAGTTGAACCTGGAAGCGCTCAATGCTTTTCATTCCTCGGACTACAATATCGTCGCCGATGCCAAGATGCTCCTTTTTTTTCTTGAACCCAGTCGGCTCGCTGGATCAATTATGCTGATCCTGCTCCTTTGCTCCTTGCTGATAAGAAATATCTGGTGTCGCTACCTTTGCCCCTATGGCGCGCTTCTGGGCCTGCTCGCCATTGTCAGCCCTTTTCAGGTGAAACGGGACCAGGACTTGTGCATTGACTGCAAAAAATGTGAAGCCATCTGTCCAGCCGCCATCAACATTACCAGGCGGCAGACGGTGCGAGACCCTGAGTGTATTGGTTGTCTGGAGTGTGTTGAGGTTTGTCCCCGCCCGGACTGTCTGCGTCTGACTCTTCCGGCTCGAAACGCAACGCTGCCAATCTGGCTGCTACCGGCCCTGATTGTGGGCTCGTTTCTTCTTTTCTGGCTGACGGCCCGCCTCACCGGACACTGGCACAGCGATATCGCCGCCGAGACCTTTCGTGAGTATTATCAGCAGATTCGCGCCATCGGTCATCCCTGAGCTGGAGGGCCGCTTTACCGCTCTTGCCTGCAACAGCGGTAAAGCTCAATGATTGACAGTTTCCGGCAAATGGCGTACGATCAGGCTTGTTTACTGATTGTGTCTGCTCCCAGGCCTTCCAGGGACTGGCGGAACACTCCTGTCCTGTCCCATCATTTATTTTTTTCCCGCAGACGAGACCTCCCCATGTTCGGTATCGGACTCCCTGAAATGATTTTGATTCTGGCCCTGGCCCTCATTGTGGTAGGGCCGGATAAATTGCCTGATCTGGCTCGATCGGTGGCGAAAGGGGTGATGGAACTCAAAAAGACGGCCGAGGCCCTGAAAAAGAACCTTACCGAAGAAGGAAATCCGGTGGATGAGATCCGGGAGGAGATCAACAAGAACAAACAGGCCTTGACTGCCGGACTCCTTGAAGATTCTGAGGCCTCGTGGAAAACCCTTTCCTCGGGAGAAGGTGTCAATCCGTCCTCTTCCGCTCCTGCGACTAACATCATTGACGCAGTCGTTATCCCCATGAATGAACAAGCGGCGCCAGGCGATTCCGCCGTTGTTTCCGGCTCTTCCGACGATTCCCCGGGCACGAACGGGACAACCCCCAACAATCCGGTCGCCCCGGCCCGGGAAGCCTCCCCCACGCCACCATGTTAGCCCGCAGTATTGAGGTCTTTGCCCCGCATCACCAGGAGTTGCGCAAACGACTTATTATTGTTTTTGGCTCCATCGTGCTGGGCACCGCCATTGCCTATGGCTTTTCTGAGCGGATTGCCAAGCTCTTTCTGGCGCCCCTTTTTCAGGCCAGTCCTCTAATCAACAAGCTGGTTTATACACATCTGCCCGAGGCCTTTCTCTCCTATATCAAATTGTCTCTGCTCATGGGCCTGGTGGCCAGTTTTCCGGTGATGGTCTATCAAGGCTGGTCTTTTGTGGCCCCGGGGCTGAGGAAAAATGAGAAGAAACTGGCCGTGGTGGTGGTATTCTGGGCCACCCTTCTCTTTGCCGGCGGCGCCGCCTTTGCTTTTTTCGCAGTTTTACCACGAATGCTGCACTATTTCATGAGCTATGCCAGTCCTGATCTGGAGCCGTTGCCCAAGTTTGGCCTCTATCTCACCTTCGTCGCCCGAACCATGCTGGCCTTTGGCCTCTCTTTTGAAATCCCCTTTCTGATGGTCATGGCTGGCAAGGCCGGATTTGTGCAAAGCGCCTCGTTTCGGAAAAAAAGAATCTCTTTTTATATCGCCATCGTGGTTCTCTCTTTTCTCCTGACGGCCGGTGATTTCATGGCCACGGGCCTGCTCGCCATCCCCCTCTTTGCCCTCTATGAGGCCGGAATTTTCTTAACCGCCCTCTTCGGTCAACAGCGCCAGGAGGGATGATTTATCCCCGCAGTCCAGGGGAGAGAAGGGGGAGAACGCCGTGCTGTTCCCTGCCGCGCTCTTTGTCTTGCCTGGTCGCTGCTGGCCTGCCTACTTGTTTACGACTTGATTGAGAAGAAATTACATGGTGGCATGGGCCATGATGGTCATGTAGTCATCCTGCCCCTGGCCATCGCTGGCGCTTGCGGCATTGCCGCTGCCGGCAAAGGCGGTCTTGAAGAAAGGGCATTGGTGAGTGCGGCAATAGGCTCCATCGGTGAGATAATTGGCGATGAGTTTGGGGATATCGTAGTGGTGCATGACATCGTACTGTTTGGCCTTGCCATTTTCGAGAACAACCAGACGATTGTAGTAAATACTCTGGTCAATATTTTTCATATACTGAAATGTATTATAGGTCTCTGCGCCGGAAGAAAGCGGAGGCAGATGATCGCTGACCAGGATAATCAGGCTCTGCGGGTCCAGTCGCACCAGTTCATTGATATAGCTGGCGATGGCCTCGGTCCGGTAATAGTGCTGATTGACAGCTGCTGTAAGGTGTTCGTCTTGGTGTTTCTGATCCGGTTGCAGGGTGATAAATTGTGGACGGACGGTTTCGTCCATATAGTGGGGCAAGTGCCCGTAAATGCTCATGACATAGTTGAAGATGGGCTTTTCAGGGTGTTCCTTGATCTGCTGGCGGATGAAGGCCAGGTTTTGTGACAGAAGTTTGCCATCAAACATATACCACTCTTTTTCAACATCGCCGGTGGTGAGATAGGTTTCCAGGTGCGGGGCGTTTTCCTTGGGGAAAAAGATGTTTTGGAAGCCGGTTCCGGTGTAACCCGGTATCGCATTGAAAAACTTGGGTTTATGGCCATTGGAGGCGATGGTCTGATAACCGGCGTCATTAAGAATGGTGGGCAGGCAAAAGGTTTTGGCGCCGGTAAAGACATTGAATTCGACGCTGGAGAGGGCGCGCAGGGCCGGCACGCCGCAGAGGATTTCAAATTCCGCCTGGGCGGTGCCGCCCCCAAAAACCGGAGAAATTGAATAGTTGTCCGTATCGCCAACGATTTGCCGAAAGGCGGGGGCGGTGGGCGACTGGGAATAGCGCAGGTTGGCAAAGATGCTGGGGTCCAGAAAACTTTCCAGCACCAGGACATGCACATTGCGGTTCCGGGCGGCCCCTTTAATCTGGAGAGACAGGGCCTTCATCTGCTCGATGAATTTCTGTTTGTGGCGAAAGGCTATGGTTTTGTGGATGGAATTCTTTCGTTGGGCCTCAAAATAGGCGACCATGGTGAAGCGGCCATTATCGGCGACGCTGTTGGCATCTGACCAGTCTGTGACTGGCCGGGCCAGTGACTGAAAGGCGCCGAGAAAACGGCCGGGAAAAAATTCCATGCAGAGGATAAATGCCAGGGCGGGCAGGGCAATGAGCAGGCTGCGCCGCCCGCGCCGCCAGTCCAGAGACAGGACGAAAAAGAGGGCGGAGGCCGCGCCAATAATGACAATCAGGGCGATATATTGGCCGGGCAGGATGTCAAGCAGCTCCGGGATTTCGGTAATTTCAATGAGGCGGACAAAACGGCTGTAGATGATAAAGTAGATATCGGCCACCGTATAGGCCAGCGCCAGGGGCAGAGCGGCCAGCCAGGGTTGCCAGCGGTTTTTCTTCAGGATGCCGTTCAACAGAAAATAGCCGTAGAGAAGAATCGGGGCTTCCAGGCGCAGGCTGGACCAGAGGGGGGTGAGTCCGCCACAAAGCGACAAAATATAGGAGTAGCCCAGCATGAAACAGGCAAAGGCCGTGTAGCGATTACTGAGGATGGTCATTGCGGACATTACCTGGAGAGGGAATGACGAGATGAGAGGAGGCATGGGGGTGATTCTCACGAGGTTGTGATGGCGTCTGCGTCCGCGTCTGCGTCAACAGCGACAGGAGCCATTCAGTAAAATTTCCAGGGCGGCGTTGGCCTGCATCTGGGCCACAAGGCCGACGCGGGTGGCGGTCAAGCCACCTGCGGCGGTTTCTTCGGTGGTCTGGTCGCCACAAATCACGATCCGGCCATGGATGCTGGCGCTGAGGCGGTTATTCAGGCCGTAACCGGAAATTCCTGAACCCATGATCAGAAAGCGATCGGGGTAGGTTTGCGACCAGCGGAGGGCGACCATCCGCTTCATTTCCGCGCTGTCAAAGGCCTCGATGAGCAGGTTGGCGTCGGCAAAAAGAGACCCCAGATTTTCGGAGTTGATTTGGGTCGCCTGGGTTGTTATCTGCACAAAAGGGTTGATGGCCAGCAGGTTCTGGCGCAGGGCCGCTGTCTTCTCCATCCCCACCTGAGGGTGAAAATAGTGCTGCCGGTTGAGATTGCTCAACTCCACCCGATCGTGGTCGGCCAGAATAAACCTCTGCACCCCGGCCCGCAGCAGACTGACCGCAACGGTGGAACCCAGTCCGCCGAGACCGGCAATGCCCACTGTCTTGTCGCGCAAGGCTGCCAGTGATCCAGGAGGATTCCGGGCATACATTTCCTGTAGATATCGCTCTTTGTCCATCTTTCCATCCTTGCAGTTTGCCGCCGCCTCTTTTACCATTTTTATCACGAGAATATAATCATTTTCTATCAAAAACCAAATAGTGGTGATATGAATAACGACCGGGGTCGGCAAGAGCGCCCCCAGCCATTGTCAGACGGGCGGGGAGTGATTATTCGTTCATGCCGTTCCCGGTGGAAGCCCTTGCCTCTGGTTCCCCGGCCACTTATGGCAACCAGGGCGGGAAATGATGAGGCGGTATATCGTGTTGCCGTGTGTAAGAGGCCCATGAGCATAAAAAAGGAGTGGTTATGAGTGTGTCAACTGTTGTGCCGGTTTTTCCATCCCCGCCCTCTTTGGCGGGCCAGTCTTCAGCCGAGAACAGCTTTGCCTCCGTTCAGGCGATCAGTGAACAGGTGCAGCAATGTTCGGCCTGGACCGGCCTGTTGCGACGAGAGCTGGCCAAGGCGGTTATTGGTCAGGAACGACTGCTGGAGAGGCTGCTGGTGGGTCTGCTCACGGGTGGTCATATCCTGCTGGAGGGTCTGCCCGGCCTGGCCAAGACCCTGGCGGTCAAATCCCTGGCCCAGGCGGTGCACAGTGATTTTCGCCGCATCCAGTTTACGCCGGACATGCTGCCCGCCGACATTCTTGGCACCCAGATTTACAGCCCCAAAGACACCGCCTTTGAGATAAAAAAGGGGCCGATTTTTTCCTCGCTTATTCTGGCCGATGAGATCAACCGCGCCCCGGCCAAGGTGCAGTCCGCCCTGCTGGAGGCCATGCAGGAAAAGCAGGTGACCATCGGCGAAACCACATTTCGCCTGCCCGATCTTTTCCTGGTGCTGGCCACCCAGAACCCCATTGAGCAGGAGGGAACCTATCCCCTCCCTGAGGCTCAGGTTGATCGCTTTATGCTCAAGGTGGTGGTCAATTATCCAAGCCGCGCCCAGGAGCGGATGATCCTGGATCGGGTCAATCATACGGATATGGCGGCCCCGATTGTGCCCGTGGTGGAGCCAGCCGATATCTTGGCCGCCCGGCAGGTGGTGGATACCGTGTATATGGATGAGAAGATTAGAGAATATATCATTTCTCTGGTTTTTGCCACCCGTGATCCCAAAGGCTTTAAGCTTGAGCAGATGGAGAATTATATCGAGACCGGAGTTTCCCCTCGGGCCACCATCAACCTCAAGACGGTGGCCCGGGCCCTGGCCTTCCTGGCCGGTCGGGGCTTTGTGACTCCCGATGATGTGAAAGCGGCGGCGCTCGATGTCATGCGGCACCGTCTGCGCATCAGCTACGAGGCCGAGGCCGAAGGGATCAGCAGTGAGGATATTATCAAAAAAATCCTGGATACGGTGCCGGTGCCCTAACAGAACGACGGGTGCAGACTGATGAAGGAAATTCTTAAAAAAGTCAGACAG
>DYNG01000062.1 GCA_020721165.1 Desulfocapsa sulfexigens | reverse complement strand
TCAGGCTTCCAAGATACCAAGCTGTCTCTGTCATCTGTTCTGGATCATTCCGAAATCGTCATCCAGCGCCGCTGTTCGGCCAAGGGGCCTGTTTTTACTGCGTTTCCCCGTGCTGATGGGGGTGGTTGCCGTAGGTGTGGAGATGTTGATGGGTATGCAGGTATTCGTGGTCGCAGGGGTGGAGATGACCGTGGTCAAGGGAGAGGAGCCGGTTGGTGACGCGGGCCAGGAAATCCCAGTCATGGGAGATAATCAGGGCGGCCTGCGGCAGAGTTTGGAGAATCTCGATGAGACGATTCCGGGTGCCTGGGTCCAGGTGATTGCTCGGTTCATCAAGAAGCAGGAGGCGCGGTTTCATGGAGAGGATCGTTGCCAAAGAGACCAGTTTTTTCTCCCCGCCAGAAAGCCGGTGGGTAATACGATGCTCAAAGCCCGCCAGGCCCAGCTCTTTCAGGGTGTGCAGGGCTACATCCCTGGCCTCCTCGGGTGAAAGCCCCAGATTCAGCGGCCCAAATGCCACATCTTCAAGCACCGTTGGCGAAAAGAGTTGATCGTCAGCGTTCTGAAACAGAAATCCCACCTGTCGCCGCAAGCCGCGAAAGTCCTTTTCCTCCCGTATTTTCTGACCATTCAGCACAATTTCCCCCCGCTCCAGGGGCAGCAGTCCGACAATAATCTGGAACAGGGTCGTTTTCCCGCTGCCATTGGGGCCGACAAGACCAATCCGTTCCTGGCCAATCTCCAGATGAAGATGGCGCAGAATCGCCGGATTCTCAGGCCCATAGCGGAAGCAGATATCGTGAAGCCGGAGCAGGGGGGGTGCTGACGAGATCATGCCCATGCTCAATCAGCCAGGCGCTGGATGAAAGACCGCAAAAACCGGAAAGCGCGGGAAGGCTTGTTCTCCCCCGTCCCCGGATCTCGCTGCACCTCGTCTCTGCTCCATTTCTGAGCGAGGCGGCCTTGCGCCAGGCTCCAACCGGGCCACATGAAACCTCCCGCCAAAGGCTCCATCTGAAGAGGCTTCATCGGCCCGATTTGCCGCCCGCTTATCAACTGGCCTGCTCCAGGGCCACAGCCACAGCCACCGAGGCCCCGACCATGGGGTTGTTGCCCATGCCGATCAGCCCCATCATCTCCACATGGGCGGGAACCGAAGAGGAGCCGGCAAACTGGGCGTCAGAATGCATCCGGCCCATGGTGTCGGTCATTCCGTAGGAAGCGGGTCCGGCCCCCATATTGTCGGGATGAAGGGTTCGTCCGGTACCGCCACCGGAGGCCACCGAAAAATATTTGCGGCCCAACTGGACGCACTCTTTCTTGTAGGTACCGGCCACCGGATGCTGGAAACGGGTGGGATTGGTGGAATTGCCAGTGATGGACACATCCACCCCTTCCAGATGATTGATCGCCACCCCTTCCCGCACATCGTCCGCCCCGTAGCAGCGCACCGCGCCCCGCTCGCCCAAGGAATAGGCCTTTTCCTTGACAACGCTCAGTTTGCTTGAGGCATAGTCATACACCGTTTCAACATGGGTAAAGCCGTTAATCCGCGAAATAATCTGCGCCGCATCCTTGCCCAGGCCATTTAAAATCACCCGCAAGGGTTCCCGGCGCACCCGATTGGCAGAGCGGGCAATGCCAATGGCGCCTTCGGCTGCCGCAAAGGATTCATGACCGGCGATAAAGGCGAAACATTTCGTCTCCTCGCGTAAAAGCATGGAGGCCAGATTGCCATGACCAATGCCCACCTGCCGGTGATCCGCCACCGAGCCGGGAATACAGAAGGCCTGCAATCCTTCGCCCAGGGTGGCGGCAATATCCACCGCCCTGGTCTCGCCCTTTTTGATGGCAATGGCCGCCCCCAGGGTATAGGCCCAGCAGGCATTATCAAAACAGATGGGCTGAATCTGCCGCACCAGGGCCGCCACATCCACGCCAGCATCGCCATAATTATCGCAGACCTGCTTCGCCTCTTCCAGGCTCTTCATTCCGTACTTTGCCAGAACCGGGGTAATCTGAGCAATCCGTCGTTCATAACTTTCAAACAGGGCCATATTGCTTCTCCTTATTCCTTGCGGGGATCAATTTTTTTCACGGCATGATCGAAGCGACCATAGGTGCCAGTGGCATCAGTCAATGCCTGCGCCGGCTCCACACCTTTTTTAATGGCAGACATCATCCGCCCCAGATGAACAAATTTGTAGCCGATGATCTCATCATCCGCGTCAAGGCCCAGTTCCAACACGAACCCTTCCGCCAGTTCAAGATAGCGCGGCCCCTTGCTGCGGGTGCCATAGGTGGTGCCGGTCACCGACCGCAAACCTTTGCCCAGATCCTCAAGTCCGGCCCCGATGGGCAGACCGCCTTCAGAAAAGGCCGACTGACTGCGGCCATACACGATTTGGAGAAACAACTCGCGCATGGCGGTATTGATCGCGTCGCAGACCAGATCGGTGTTGAGGGCCTCAAGAATGGTCAGGCCCGGCATGATCTCGGAGGCCATGGCCGCCGAATGGGTCATGCCGGTGCAGCCGAGGGTCTCGATCAGCGCCTCTTCGATGATACCATCCTTGATATTCAGGGTCAGCTTACAGGCCCCCTGCTGCGGGGCGCACCAGCCAACTCCGTGGGTCAGCCCGCATATATCCTTAATCTCCCTGGCCTTGGTCCAACCACCCTCCTGCGGGATGGGGGCGGCCCCATGACAGGCGCCTTGGGCCACCGGACACATCTTTTGTACTTCAGAGGTATAGTGCATGTTTTTCTCCTGTAAGAGGTTGAATCTTTTCTATTTCTTCTTGCGACCAGAAAGCAGGAAAACCGGATAACTCCGTTGTTCCCCGCTCCCACTGGTCTTGACGATGGAATGGATTGTGGTGGAGTGAACCTGAATCAATCCACGAATTTTCAAGGTCTCGGCCAGATTCTCGGGATTAAAGCCATGATGCGACACTCCGTCCGCCTCCGGGCCATGAAACGAGCCGTCTTCTTCATACAGATCGGCCAGCGCGAGAATGCCGCCAGCCCGCAGCATTTCACAGAATGTGGTCAGCAGTTGATCTTTTTCCTGGATATGATGGAGGGTCATGGCACAGAAGATCAGGTCAAACTTCTCCGGCAAGGAGCTACGCACAAGGTCAAGATTCAGCGGCTTCACATTGGTGATCGCCTTTTCGGCAAGTTTCCGGGCCAGCACGGCGAGCATCCCCTCGGAGGTATCAACCGCCGTGAGAGACTTGAGCTGCGGGGCCAGGGCCAGGCCCACCAGCCCGGTGCCGCAGCCGTACTCCAGGGCTGTCATCTCCCCGTTCAGAGGCAGATTGTCCTTGATGGCAGCGGCAATGGCCGCCGCCAGCTCTACCCGTCGCTGCTTCTGATCCCAGTCGGCTGCCGCCGTATCAAAGTGTTTTCCGCCCATAAGTGCCTGCTTAGACTGCTCGTTAATCCAATTACAACTCACTGAGCCGCGCAAAAAGATCGCGATCCTTTTCAATCTTCCCGCGATTGCCGATGGTGACTCGGTGCGATCCCGCCAGCATCCGGGCAAAGGCCGGGGCAAAGGCCCGCATATCAGCCACCCTGGTTGAGATAATCTCTTGAATGCGCTGCTGTTTCTGGGCAACGGTAATGCCGCTGAGATACTCGTTTCTGGCGGTGGCTCCTTTGGCCGCCGAACTCTGGAGCGGATCAAAATTGCCGTATGTGCCGAGAACCAACTGCTCCAGAACCGTGTCACTGATTTGCAGGCCGGCAATCAGGGCGGGGATGGCCGCATAACTGTCATAGGTTTTCCGCACCTGCGGATCGCGGTAGCTGATGATCCCCAGATTTCCGGTGATGTGACTGAACTGGATAAAACAGCCGTAGGCCCCGCCCATCTGCCGCACGGTATTCCAGAGGTAATCGCGGGACAGATAATTTTTCAGCACCTCAAAGTGGCCATTATAGCCCGCGCCTTCTGGCAAAAGCACGCCCGCCTGCACCGCGAAGACCACTTCTGCCGAGGTAATCAGGCCCTCGTGTTCGGGAAAATCGGGCAATACCAGGGGCTGCCGGATAACGGGACGATCCGGCAACGCCGCCAGCAGGGCCTGACCATTGACGGTAAAGGCATCAATCTCTTCCTGATCAGCCGTAATATTAACAATCATGTTGTTGCGATTGAAAAGCAGGGCCGCCATTTCGGGCAGGGCCGCCAGAAATTCCTCCTCGTGCCGCTCGTAGTTGCGGGCCAGCTCTTTTTCCGCCAGATAAGACGAAACGCCCGCAATCATCTCATTATAGGCGCCCACCGGACTCAAGGGGGCAAAGGCTCGGGAAGCGGCCAGGGTATAGCCTTCACTCTGGGCGCTGTGCTCCGACCAGGCGAATTCCCGTTGCACGATTTCACGAATATGGGCCCGGTCGGCAAAGGAGACTTCGCTCAAAATTTCCGCCACCAGTCGCACGGCCCGCTCCTGATACTCGGGCAGGCATTTCATCTGCAACCAGAGCAGCGGCCGCACCGAGCCCGCCTCGCCAATCCTGCTGTAGGCATTAAATGAGTGCGAGAAATCTCCGGTACAGACGCCCAGTTCCTTGGCCAGTCGCATGAAATCCATGCTTTTCGTGCCAATCTCGGTGACGATGGTGGCAAAGATATCCAGCCAGGGCAAAAGACGGGAGGGCAGAACCGAGACCTCAAAACCCAGGTCAATATAGGAAATATGCTCGGTGGCCAGGGCGTTCACCAGCAGGGGCACAGAGCCGAAGGCCTCGCTGGGTTGGGCCGCATGGAAGGAAATCTGCGCTTCCAGATCACCCAGGCTGAGTTGGGGCAGCAGGGCCAGGGTTTCCGGGCTGTTGGGGGTTTGTTGCCGCTGAATCAGCTCCTGGGTATGCGCGACCAGCTCTTGTCGCCGGGGCTCGGTCAGGGTAGCGGCAAAATCCGCCAGCCGTCTCTTTTCTTCGGCCTGGGTCTGGGCCAGTTTCTGAGGGTCGGGGATCAGGGTTACCACCACGGTCGCTGCGGTATCAAGCAGGTATTTCTCGATCAATTCTTCAAAATACCGTTCTTCCAGGGCCTGGCGCCGAATGGCGCGAAAGATCTCTTCGATCTCCAGGGCCGCGAAGGGATCCGTGCCATATTTTAAGGCCGGCATGATCTTGCCAAAAAGATCCAGGCCGCGCTGGGCCCGGCTCGCCTCTTCCCGCACCGAGAACTCATATTTGTTGAGCTCCGAAAGCACCAGGTCTCGATCAATCCCCTGGCGAATCATGCCCCGCAGGGACTCGTTATAGAGAGACAGAAAGGCGTCCCGTTTCTCGGGA
This sequence comes from Desulfocapsa sulfexigens, assembly GCA_020721165.1. Taxonomy (GTDB): domain Bacteria; phylum Desulfobacterota; class Desulfobulbia; order Desulfobulbales; family Desulfocapsaceae; genus UBA2270. The sequence continues at coordinate 689 of DYNG01000062.1, read as the reverse complement.
TCACTGCCCACCAGATACGAGATCATGAAGGTGGTAAAGCTGGATGTACAGAGGTACGAGCCCCCAAAATCCTTGCCCAGCCCGCTGGAAATAATCTCGTTCTTCAGAGGCGAGGCGTCGGAATTGTAAAGGATGTTGGCAATCACCTGAAAGGCGGCATTTTCCTGGCGGTTGCGCACCGTGGAGACCTTCTGGCCGACCGCCAGATAGGTTTTTCCGCGCAGAACGACGCCCTCGGCAGTCTCGTTCCCATTGGCTTCTATGCCATACCGATCCTCAATAAAGACAATCTGCTCAATCCCCGGCCCCTCTTCGGCCTCAATCCGGCCCTGGCGCGTCGGAAAGGCTGCCAGGAAATGATCCTGAAGGTAGCGCAGCTCATCGGCCAGCGGGGCATCCCCATAGACAAACAACATGCTGTTCGAGGGATGATAATGCTCGCGATGAAAGGCGCAAAAGGCCTCATGGCTCAGGTCGGGAATATCCTTGGGGTCGCCCCCCGACTCATGGGCGTAGGTCGAGCCCGGCATCAGGCCGCCATAGATGTGGTGAAACAGGAGGCGGATGGGATCGGAAAAGGCCCCCTTCATTTCGTTATAGACCACCCCTTGAAACTCAAGATCGCTCTCCTCTTCTTCCTGATGATAATGCCAGCCCTCCTGCTCAAAGGCGGAAAGGCTGAGCAGGGG
>DYNG01000061.1 GCA_020721165.1 Desulfocapsa sulfexigens | reverse complement strand
CCTCGAAATTTGCGCGCCTTGCATTTGACGATTTTTGCTTAGCCATCCCCTTTGATGACTTTTTGCGAATTCATCAACTATAACATACTCATGTCGTGACGGCATAAGGGGCGCCGTAAAGAAGTATATAAAAATGAGGCTCTTGCCAAATGACCAATATGTCATTCCCGAGTGCTTTTGTCGGGAATCCATTGTTGTAAATTCAGCCTGTTATGGATTCCCGCCTGTGCGGGAATGACGGTTTTTTCCCTTGATTCATCATTTCGGAGTCTTCGCTTACCTGCAAGAGGCTCAAATGTAATGGTTATTTCTTAACGGCCCCTAAATGTTCTTCTCGGTACAATTACAAATGTTTTTTACGCGGCAAACGCCCGCTTCAGAAGCAAGTTGAGGACATCCAGTCTTGTCTGCCCTTCTTCCCTGGGGAGCAGGGTAAACTTGTTCACCCGCAGAAAGTGATAGCCGTAGCTTTCGAGCTCTAATTGCCTGCTAATGTCATATTCCAGGTACTCTTCCTTGAAGTCCTCCAGGGATCGAACAACCGAAGGATCTTTGGTATGGTACTCTAATCCGTCATACTCCAGGATTAAACTTTTTTCCTTCCCCCCGTCGGCAAGTGTCATCAGAAAATCAACCCGGTAACAGGGAATATTTTTCCTGAATTCCTGTTGAATGTATTTGCCAATGTCAAACTGAGGGATGATTTTCAAGCGTTCCTTGTTCTGCCGGAAAAAATCGGTTTGCAAAATCAGGGCATAGAGTTCCTGTTCCCTGGGTGAATCAAAAATGGAATCATCGGCAATGAAGTGGTCTTTTTTGCGGGTTTCATCAAGCATGGTCTGGTAATAGTTGAGGGCATCCCCCAGCCGAGAATCGGCATATTGGGGCAGGTCCATGCTGTGTACAAAAACCATACAATCTTTAGCTCGACTGAACCCAACATTCAGACGCTGCATCTTCAGGCTGAGTGTGTTGTCGGCAGCGCCTCCTGGCGTTGGATAAATGGTGCGGAGATCAGCATTGTCATGCTGTTTATCCTGAACAAATGAGTAATAACAGATGTCTCGTTCCTCTCCCTGCACATCCCCGACAAACCAGACGGAAAGCTTGTTTTCTTCCTTCAAACGATGGAAAAGTGGCAGCTTTTCCCGCAAGTACTGTTCTGTTCGAGTTTTTTGCTCACGAAAAGAGGTTATAATTCCGATGGTTCCTCGATAGCCGTTAGCGATCAGCCTCTCAATATCCACTCGGATGGCCTCAATTTCGTCCAGATTCATGTTTTTACCGGAATGCCCTTGGGTAATGACCTTGATAAAACGAAGCACCTCATCAATGGGCTTGGTGCGAATGCGGTTGATTGTGAGGGGGATTTGTGCGGGGCGATAAAAGAATTCGTTGGAATAATCAATTATTTCCGGGAAGCTGCGGAAATGTTCATCCAGCGAGGTGTGATAGTTACGGATTTCCTGACAGAAATCGAGCGTTGACATTCTGATACTGAACGCCTTTAACCACTCTTTATGGGCTGCCAGTTGTGAATCTCTGTTGGTTGCATGGGGAGTGTGGACGGTCAAATCATCGTCGGAAATTTCACGGGTCTCCTCCTCGACAAGCTTGTTTTTTTGCTCTTCAGTAAGAGATTGATTGTACTCCCGTACATATTCATCAACGATACGCTTAAAATAGCCCCCTCCATATTTCCGGCTGACATTAACAGCGCTGACCGCTCCATATTGATAACGGTCACCAAAGACCAGTACCTGCTTGGCCCGCAGGATGAGGGACAAGGAATGGGCAATGGAGACCTGGGATGCTTCATCAAAAATAAGGATGTCAATCAGCCCTTCATTCATGGGAAAGTATTTGAAGATAGCTTCAGGCTCAGCAATGATACAGGAGTAAGTGCTACAAAGCACCTTTGTTTGCTCGGAAGTGAGGCGTTGGCCGTTGCCAATTTGCCGATTTATGCGGGCCATATCAGCAGGGTGGTTTTGAAGCCCTTTAAGCCTCAGATCATTTGCATACTCAGTCAATCGTTGATTGTAGCCGTATAATTCGTCCAACTTGGCTTTGATTTCCGGAAGGAAAAGAGGCTTTAATCGGCTCAATTCAATATGTAGCTTGATGAACTCAAGAAGATTCTCTTCATCACGGGTGAGTGTGTTCAACTTTCTTAAGGAGGCTATATTGGCAAACTCTATGCCCAGCCGCTGTAAAAGCGATCCGTAAGAATCACGAACAATAGTCAGTGCGTCAATGTCCTGAGCCTGAAAGTTGTCAAGCGGGGTTCGAACCCTGTCAAGCAGAAGATAAAGATCGCGATAGGAAAGGGCTGGGAGGGCCGCACGATTCTGGAAGTCTGCGATTGCCTGCGTATTGTGCGAATATCGAGCAAGAGAGTTGAGCTGTTTTAACCCTTGAGTCAGGTTAATCAGGGAGAGCTCTCGCTTATCTTTTTTATTCAGTCGCCCGATTGCACTGAACAAATGGTCGAACTTGAGATTTTTCAGGTCGGTTAGGATGGTCGCTAATTCCGCGAAATTATAGGGATGCCTGGCAAGCGTATAAACAAATTCAACGGTGTAGGTCGTTTCACCCTTGAGGGCATGAATCTGTTCTGAAAGTCTATTGACTTGTTCCAGAAGTTTTTCTGGTTTCAACCCTGCTTTCCGACCATACATCCATACCTCAGGGAAATCTTGCTGGAACTTTTCCTCTGCCAAAGCATACTTCTTGTCAAGGCAAATCCTGGAGAGGACAGATGTCAGATCGACCAATTTTTGCAGTCGTTCATTGATAGTATGAAGGTCTTTGCAGGAAGCAATGGATGCCTGCAAGTCATTTTTTTGTACCTGCAACTCAATCACAGTAAGACGGGTAAGTGGCAAGTCATTTTCAAAAACTAAAGATAGCTTTTCAACTATTGATGCGCACTCGTCAATGTTACGCAGAGAAGCATGGTCAAGGTTGGAAGCAGTATCTTGATCGCATTCCTCATGATTGATGGTGTTGCAGGCCTCAAGTATTTGAGGAATGTCATAACGGCATTGATAAAGTGCGGTCAAAGAGTCGAGGGAAATGCCTTCAAAGTCTGGCAATGCCGGATTTTGAGCGAATACTTCAATTTTTTTTAGGTCTTGGGCGATGTCCATGTTCAGGGCACCAGTTATCATGGAGCTATCCAAGGCCAATTCTTCTTCAAGCTGACAAAAACGAAGGAGTTGCCGACTTGTCTGGGGGAGTAATTTTGCATTACTGATTGTTGCGGCGATGATCTGTTCCAAATGTTCGCGGACTTTCAATTGATCCCGTTCTACCGCTTCAAGGTTGAACTGATCCGCTCTTCTGGCCGCACCGTCAATGACCGGTAATGAGAGAGAGTTGTCGATGGTGTTGAGGGTGGTCAGATCGTTGGATTTAGTGATCCTGATAATAGATGGTTTGGTGTGTGGATGGAGCACTTTAAACTTATCGGTCAACATCCTTTCCACGACATCCAGAGCCTCTTTCTTGTGGGAGGTGATGATGATGGATTTGTTGTTTTGATTCGACCAATAGGTTATCGCCCCGATAGTGTGGGATTTCCCCGTTCCTGGAGGCCCATCAACCACAACAATTCTGTTTTTCTGATTAGCAAGTGCGGTCAGAATTTTTTTTTTGTGAGGGGTTGAGCGGCAAGGGGTTATCGGAATAAAAGCCTCGCGCCGAATTCTTGGGATACTCTTCTCGATATTGAGCGTTGGTTTCATCATAAGTATTGGCAACCTTTCCTTGCAGATAATCGTCCACAAAATTGATGATCGAAGAACCTTCACCTCTTTCGATTTTGGTCATCAGCTCAGAATAGTCGAGAATCCGCTTGTCTTCGCCCTTGATTATCTGGAGACCAAAGCGATATTTCAGATACGGCAACCCAATTCGTGGGGCAGGGATAAAACAGGAATCATTGGTCGTAATATTTTGCGGGGACAGAGCATATTCGCCGGTAAGAAAACTATCTAATTGCCGCAAGTGGGCAATACTACCAGAAAATGATGCCGCCCTTGGAATGGTCAAAATATTCTGAAAGTCAAAGCTGTTAATGGCTGGGGTATTCAACATGACCAGGTCTCGTGGGATACTCAGGCAAACGCAATCGGTCATTGCTGAATCAAGACTGATTTCAATGAAGCAAAGAGGGTAGTTAGGGCTCCCTTCTTGGTCTTGTTGTATTGAGCCCAGGAAGAGATACGAGCTGCCATAAGCCTGAACAACGACATACTGCTTCAAGAGAATCAGCAAGTCATAGAGAATGATGCTGTAGTCACACTCTTTGAGGTAAGTCGTAGCTTTCTGGAAGAACTCTTTTTCATCGACACTATTGGTGGCTGTTTGTTGCAGGACATCATAAATATCCTGGGAGAACTTCGGGATATTGAAAGTGGGTGCTGGGAGGAGTGTCGCTCGAAACTGCTGCTGAATGGTCGCGAGTTCTTCTCGCTGGAGGGTATGAATAATCTGTTCAATGGCCTGTCGCAGGGCAAGATTGTATGATCGGGCTGCTTCCAGGAAAATTTCTCTTATTTCCGTGGGGCTGCTCAGTGCTTTACCTTCTTTTTCCTCTTGAAGAAATTGCTGGAAACGATCGTGGTTGAAGGATTCTTCTATAAGCTCAGAGAGTTGTGAACGAAAACGAGAGGATGGAATTTCAAATTTGAACTGGTTGGCACAGACATTAACAGGACTAAGATCATTGTTTTCAAGCTTAGCTATCCATACTCTAAAAAAATCGGTAAAAAAGGATAGGTCAAGAGTCAGATTGGTGTCGTCCAGCCATTTATAATTAAGTGTGCTTCTGTTGGAAAATCGCGTCTCTGTGAAAGCGGCATAGTAGTTCAGAATACTTTTAACGAACTGGCTCATACAAAATCCTTATTTTTATTCATAATTCATACCGATGGAATCGAAGAGGGATATGTCCTGGCCGCATGAGTCAATGAACAGAATGCAGGGAAAAGTATCTGTGGGCGTCAAATGTCGTGCCGATGCTTTATTGTTCAATAATATCAAATATTACAGACCAATCTACGCCAAATTTCATTTGATTTTCTGGAAATATATCAATCATAAACATTTTATCCCACATTTTTTGTTGTTCTTGTTTTCTTAAAGCAAGAGGGCAAGGATATATACAGGCCATTCTCCAATCAATTTCATCCACACTGAGAAGTGTTTCCTGCTCCATCAACTGTCGAATTCTCTCAATTCGCAATTTTTGTTGTTCTGGACGTTGTGAGTAAATGAGAGATTGAGCAAAAGATTCAAATGCGAGTAAAGCCGAAGATTCAGGTTCAAATGTTACCGTCCCCGCTTCTTTACTGGCATTTTCTGCCATTTCACGGAGGTTGGCTTTTTTGTCAGCAAGGCGACGATATAATTCCTTTGTCGCATGAAGTAAGCTAAAGGGAGCTATTTCTGAGGCTGGCCCCACCATAGCAGCAAATGGAGCAAAAGGCCCTTTGAAGAAAGAAGTTATTGCTGCAAATCCTGTGCAGGCAGCAATGACTATAAGTAAGTTGCATTTTGTGTTGAAATTTATTTTTTGCAATGGATTCGCCAGCTCTTCCCAAGATAAATGTTCGCTACCCCCCTTAACACCAGGCCCTTCCAGCCCTTTCATTCCTCCATGGGCCTCAATATGAAGAACCGGAATTGCGCCTGTTTCCTGAACATAACTCGCAACCTGCTCCATAGAGGACAGCACATCTATCTTGTTTGTGCATCTATGATAGATGGGACTTGAAATTTGTTGTTCTTTCAACCACTCATAAAGTTCCAAGCCGGTGTTCTGGTCGGCCAATGGCAACCATTCAATAATCCAGATTATAGTCGGTTTTTTGAGGGCACATTTTTCAGGTGGGCCCGGTAATCGTTGAAATAACTCTATTTCAGGATCTGTAAGTTTCATAATTAGTGTTTGAACGAAAACTCCAAGCATCTTGTCGGGTAAGGCTTTCGGAGGTTTT
>DYNG01000060.1 GCA_020721165.1 Desulfocapsa sulfexigens | reverse complement strand
GTTATCTTTGAAAAAATGAGGAAATAACGCAGAAAACCCTTTTGGAAAGTATTGCAGAAAGAAAAACATTTTTTAAGGCCGTCTAAAAATCAATTCTGAAGCTGCACACCCCCTCTTCCACCTGACTCTGCACCTTGTGGCCGGAGTGGTTGAAAATCGCCTGCATCCGTTTGTTATCACGCAGAACCTCGGCGGTGAAACCGCTGATGCCAGTGGCCTTGGCTATGGTCATCAGATGCCTGAACAAAAAGGTCCCCAGGCCCCGTCCCTGCCAGCCGTCCCGCACCACAAAAGCAACCTCGGCCCGGTTGCTGCGCTCATCCAGGTAATAGCGGCCAACGGCGACAATCTCTTCGCCGTGGGCCTCGGGGACTGTGCCGACGATGGCTACATCCTTGCGATGATCCACGAAGACGAAATTTTGAATCTGCTTCTGACCAAAGCGCTGGTTATGACTCATAAACCGATAATAGAGCGTCTCCTTGGATAAATCATAGAGCAGATCCCGCATCAGGGGTTCATCGGTGGGATGGATGGGCCGGAAATTGATCTGGGTGCCGTTATCAAGCAGATAACTGGTCTTCATCACATTCTGGGAGGCCACCATAAACTTGCCCTCGACAGCGGCAAACTCGCTGCGGATGTAATGGGCCTCAATGGCCTGTCGTAGAAGCTGCTCCCGATGATCGGGATGGGCAATGGAAATCAGGGCCAGGGTGCGATCCTGCACCGACTTGCCGTGCAGATAGGCAACCCCGTATTCAGTGACCACAAAATGAACCGTGCCCCGACTTACCACCACCCCGGAACCACTGCTTAGCCCTTTGACTATTCGTGATTTTCCATCCCTGGTGGTGGAAGGCATAACAATAATTGCCCGACCACCCGGCGATTTTGCCGCTCCCCGATTAAAATCCACCTGACCGCCAATCCCTGAATAAAAGGCTCCATCCTCCGAATCCGAACAGACCTGGCCGGTGAGATCAATTTCCAGGGCCATATTGATGGAGACCATGCGGTTCTGTCTGGCAATCACCGTCGAATCATTGACAAATTCGGTGGGCCGGAAAGAGAAGAGAGGGTTGTCGTTGACAAAATCATAGAGTTTTTTGGTGCCCATGCAAAAACTGGTGACAATTTTGCCACGATCGGTTCCTTTTTTAGACCCGTTCACGGCTCCAGAGGCAATCAGTTCCAGAATATCATCGGTGATAAGCTCAGTATGGATCCCCAGATCATGCTTGCCATGCAGGGCGTGAATAACCGCCTGCGGAATCCGGCCCACTCCCGGCACCCGGCCAATTCCGAACTCAATGGTGGCCCCATTGGGAATAAGGGCCGCCACCAACTCGGCAATTCGGGCGCTGACGGGATGGACCGGTTGCGACTGCCGCTCCAGCAGAGGGACATCGGCTGGCACCAGAATGTCAAGATCATTGATATCAATCAGGCTGTCGCCACGGGTCCAGGGCATCTGCGGATTGACCTGGGCAATCACCAGCGAGGCATTTTCGGCGGCCGCCTTGACAATATCAACCGACACCCCCAGACTCACTTTGCCCCGCGCATCGGGTGGCGTCACCTGAATCAGCGCGACATCGAGCGGCAACTGACCGGAATGAAACAGGAGTGGAATATCGGACATCAGAATCGGGGTATAATCCCCCCGCCCCTCCTGAATCACCTCCCGCACATTATGGCCGATAAAAAAGGAGTTGACCTTGAAACAATCGGCATATTTACGATCTGCATAGGGGGCGTCTCCCTTGGTGAGGAGTTCAATAATCTCCACATCGCACAACAGCCCCGCCATTTCCACCATGGCTCGCACCAGCACGGTTGGCTCGCCACATCCTGTCCCCAGAAAAACGCGGTGGCCGGATCTAACCTGGGCCATCGCCTTTTTGGGGGTAAGAATCATGTCCTTGTAAATTTCCTGCCAGTTCACGACAAATTCCATATTATTTTTCCTCCTCAGTCAACGGGGCCAACGACATGCGGACATCTGCCACCACCGGCTCGGAACCTGATTCACCAACGATAAAGGGGTTAATATCCAGCTCCAGAATCTGCGGAAAATCAGTGGTCAACTGGCTGATGCGCTGCAAACCCGAGGCAATGGCCGTGATATCAACCCCCTTCTGGCCCCGCCTGCCTTCCAGCATGTCGTAGGAGCGAGTGGACTTGAGCATGGCAATGGCCTCATCTTCGGTGACCGGGGCCAGATGGAACGACACATCTTTCAAGACCTCCACAAAAATCCCGCCCAGACCAAACATGAGCATGGGCCCGAACTGGGGGTCGCGGCTCATGCCAATAATGACCTCCAGTCCCTTTTGGGCCATCTGTTCGATATAAATCCCTTCGATGAAAGCGCCCGGCACCCGCTTGCGAATCTTGAGCATCATCAGCTCATAGGCATCACCAACCGCTTCGGCGTTGGCCAGATTCAGCATCACTCCGCCCATGTCACTCTTATGAATAACATCAGGGGAAACAATCTTCATCGCCACCGGAAAGCCAATTCGTTCAGCAATTTCCATCGCCTCCTCGGCGCTGTTCGCCAAGGCCCCGTCCTGCACCTTGAAGCCATAGGCCCCCAGAATATCTTTGCCCTTGACCTCACCCAGTTGCAACACCCCGGTGCGTTGTCGTCGGCTGATGATGCGCTCCACCCGGCGGCGATTCACCCGAAAGCGCGTGACCAGACGGGGCGGCCTCTGTTTCCAGGCTGCGTATTCGACCATGCCTCTCAAAGCCGAGACAGCCCGCTCCGGCGATTCATAATCGGGCAAACCAGCCGCAGCCAGCTCCTGTCGCCCCGGCATCACATCATGACCTCCCATAAATGTTGCCACTACCGGCTTGGAGCCGTTTAAGGCGCCAGCAATGGCAATGGCGGTCTCGGCGGGTCTGGTCATGGCCTGGGGAGTGAGAATCACCAGAATCGCATCCACCGCCGGATCATCCTGAGCCGCTTCAATGGCGGTGACGAAACGGGCAGGATCGGCATCACCCAAAACATCCACAGGATTGCCGACACTGGCCGCCTTGGGCAACCGGGCTCGCAGGGCCGTGGCGGTATTGCGGTCCAGCTCGGCCACCACCATTCCCGCTTTTTCCACCGCATCGGCGGCCATGGTGCCGGGCCCGCCGGCGTTGGTGATGATCAGAACCCGGTTGCCTTTGGGCAGGGGTTGCATGGACAGGGCAGTGGCATAATCAAAGAGGGCGTCAAAGGTATCGGCCCGCACCCCCCCGGATCGCTTGAAGGCCGCGCCATAGGCGGTGTCTCCCCCAGCCAGCACACCGGTATGCGAGGCCGCCGCCTTGAGGCCTGCCGCCGTGGTTCCTGATTTAAGAATAATAACCGGTTTCAGGGTGGCGGCCTCTTCCGCCGCCTTGATGAAATTATTCCCCGTGGCAATGTCCTCCAGATACCCGACAATGACCCTGGTCTGCGGGTCATGGGCCAGATACGAGAGGAGATCCACCTCGGAGATATCGGCCTTGTTGCCAATACTGACCAACTTGGCCAGTCCCAGATGCCGTCCGGCAGCCAAATCAAGCATGGCCGTGCACAAGGCCCCGGACTGGGAAAAAATGGAAATTCCGCCCGGTTCAGGCAGAGCGCCGGCAAAAGAGGCATTCAAGCGGTTTTGGGTATTGATCAGACCAAGGCAATTCGGGCCTAACAAACGAACTCCGCGCCGTTGACAGAGATCCACCATCTTTTTTTCGCGGTTCAGACCTTCAGGGCCTGTTTCTCGAAACCCGGCCGTAATGACGATAATCGCCCCCGCCCCGGCCCCGACACTCTCCTCCACCGCTGCCAGCGCCAATTCATTGGGCACCACCACCACCGCCAGATCAATCTTTCCGCCCCAGGCGGCCAGATTTGGGTAACAGGGAAGACCCAAAAGGGTCTCGGCGGCAGGATTGACCGGCACAATGGTTCCCGCAAACCCATCCCGCACCAGACCCGCCAGAATATCATGCCCCACCTTGCCGGGTGTGCGAGAAGCGCCGATGACCGCCACCGACGACGGATGAAAAAGAAGATCAAGACTCATAAAATTCTCCTGATTACTTCTTCGTTGTCACATTATGAAAGAGGAACGGATCAACCACCCCTAACCCCTCCTTATCAAGGAGGGGAATGAGGTCTCCCCCCTGATTCAGGGGGATGAAGGGGGGTTCAAAGGGTGCCGAATGCAACGGCGAAACAATGTGACAACGAAGAATTACATTTTCCTGTGCTCATACCTTGGGACGATAAGAAAAAACTTCAGGGATCAGCGCCGAGAAGTTTCTCCCCCAATACGCCATACCCTTTGCTGGTCACCTGCAACTTTGAGGCATGTGGCCAGACGGTGAGCGAGACCGGAGCGGCAAGCATCTTAGCGCTCCGATTCTCAATGCCACGAACCTCCTGGGGGGTCAGCGCCTGCGGGGCCACGACTTCGGCCCGCACTATCCATCCACCCTCGCGCAACACCGCGTCAACCGAAGGGGCAAAGCAATTTTGCATGGCCTCGATGGCATCCCGCACAACGGTCTCGGCATGGGCCTGCTCTTTTTTACTATCCGCCGACAGATCCCCCAGATGAGATTCACCGAACAAAATGGTTCCTTTCGCGGAGATATCGGTGGTCGTTGTTCTGCGGATCACAACCCGCATCGTCGGCTCATGCAGACGATCCTGCACCAGCTTTTCAAATCTGGCGACTTCTTCCGGCAGGGGTTCATGCGAGCTTTGTATCGCCACAATCAGCGCCGGCCCCGACACCAGATCAACCAGTTCAATACCCAGAAATTGCAGAGAAGGACGAGCCGATGCCACCTCCCTGGCCACCTGTTCCGCCTGTTGCAGCATTCGCATCGAAGAGGACGACTGGATCTCTGTTATCTTTCCATCAAGGTTCAAATAGGGCTGAATATTGGTGGATCCGGTTGCCGAGACATCCTTGGTTATACTGCATCGCATGAAGAGGCGCACCGACTCGCCAAGCCGAACATTGAGAGAATCTTCCATCTCTTTTACGCTTGCCGGTTCAACAACGCGCGGGGTTTCTACCGCTGCGATGACGACTATCCCCTCTTTCTGCTGACTGAAATCTACCTTCACCAGGGCCGTATTCGGCATCTTGGCCAGGGCCTGGTCAAGAACTGCGCTGATCTCGGACTCAATCCTGAAATGATGCACCAAGCCGTAAAGATAGTGAGAGAGCAGCGCCGTCACCAGAATAAGGCCGATAAGAGCAGCGGCAAAGCGACGAATCAGGAGGCGGAAAGAACCGATTTCGGCACGGGTCACAAAACCGGCCACAAAAAAGAGAACAGCGCCAACCATCAGAATGGCCAGAACATTGGCAAAGAAGAGAAGAAACGCGCCCCAGGCGCCTTGATAGGCCCCAGACGCCAGACAGAGACCCATGGCCGCTATCGGTGGATTCAACGCCGTGGCTATCGCCACCCCTGGCAGAGCCGGAGAAACGCGCTCATCAATCATGGCCAGCACCCCGGCAAAACCGGCCAGAGCGGCAACAAAAAGATCAATCAGGGTCGGTCGGGTCTGCGCCAGAAGCGCCGCCGAAGGTTCACCCATAATTGGCAGCAGACCCAGGAGAAAACAGAGCATAACCCCAAGTGCCGCGCCACCGAACTCAGCCAGCAGTGCCCGCCCGAGGAGTTGAAAGTCACCCCGCATCAACCCCAGAGAGATGCCAAAGATCGGGGTCATCAGCGGCGCCACAATATTGGCTCCAATAAGGGTGGCGTCGCTGTTGATAATCAGGGCAAACCCGGCAATCAATTCAGAAATGCCCAGCAGGGCATAATAGATAAACGAGGTTTTCGATCCGGTGGCAATATCATCCAACACCACCGCCCGGCGCTCGGCGCTCACCGACGAAATGTTCTTTATTGCCTGCCACCAGGACGATTGCCATGCGGCTTGGTTGGGATTCATTGCCCGATAACTTCCCCTCAGAAGGAATCAAATATGGAGGGCGCCGGCTTCAGG
>DYNG01000059.1 GCA_020721165.1 Desulfocapsa sulfexigens | reverse complement strand
AGAGATATTTTCAAGAAGATCCTTCGGTTTTTCTTTGATGACAATATCCTGGATGCGGAGTCGTTTAACATGGGCCAACGCAGCTGCCTGGTCCGGAGACTCCACTTCTCCATTTCGTTTCACACCCTGCGCATTTACACCTTTCCATATGAATACTGGCATACCCTCTACCTCTTATTGTTCGACAAAAGAATGAGATGAAATAAAAATGTGAAGCATAAACGAAGAGTAGATTAAAATATAGGTTTTATTCTATCGTATGATGTGGGCGATTACAAGGAAGTCGCGATTATAATTTGTTTTTTCCCCCTTTATTTGTATTTATTTAATGACAGAGGCTAAAAGTTTTGTTTTCTACCCCAGGTAGATGCCATTGAGATGCCATCAAGGCAAGTCCGCGACTCTTGTGGTTGATCGTTGAAAAATATTGATAATATAAAGAGTTATTAGCCATTTCATGTTGATTGGAGTAAAATAACTATCTTGCATAAGGTATCATGACAGTTTTTTCTCAAATTCTGACCAAGACATTTCAGCAGGTTGCAACGGATCGTTATTGGTTCTTTCGATTTTTTGCGAGATTGTCAAAAAGGAGTATTCATTATTACGACGAGTGATGGTTGTTTTTAACTTGAGATATTTTAAGAGGTTTGGTATCTTGTCTTACGAATTTTTATCATATTAATTGTAATGTCATCTCTATCTATAGAATGGACTATTGAGAGCCTGGGAGGGGTTTAGGTATGCAGAAACAAAATGTGCAAACATATAATGAAAGAAATTTCAGGCCAGTGGTTGAAAAATGTTCTGGTTGTGAACGAATCACAGAAGAAGCGGGAGTGCAATTTTGTAAATCGTATATGCAGCCTGAGGCGAAGTGGCGTTTAGGGATTTGTAATTTTGCGACTCACGCCAAACCAGAAATCAATGTTGTTACCATTCGGGTGAATCCTTTGAAGGCGGCCAAACGAGCTTCAGCAAAGGGGAAGAAATAAGATTTTCTTTTTTATCATTTTTAGAAATAAAAAAAGCCCTTGTTCATCTCAATGAACAAGGGCTTTTTTTATTACTAATTACTCTACTGAGTTTTCAGCCAGAGAGATTATCGCATGGATTGCACTGTGATTGTCGCCAGATCAATAAATTGCTGGGGAACTACGCCCATAACGATAATCAGAAGTAACAAAACTACAGATGTCACATTGGTAAAAAGGCTGCTGGAGAGCGGGGTTGTATTTTCAGGTTCACTGCAGAAGGTAACTCGCACCACCGACAGATAATAAAAAATAGCAATCGCGGTATTGATCGCTGCCAGGATGACCAGCAGAAGATAGCCTTGTTTCAGGGCCCCGGCCAGCAGCATGAATTTTCCCATGAAGCCCACAAAAGGCGGAATACCAGCCAAGGCGAAGAGGGCTATGGCTAATGTCAGGGCCAGCATGGGGGATCGTTTGTGCAGGCCGCTTAAATCACTAATCTGGACATTTTCACCTTTACTGGAAACGGCACAGATAACCAGAAAACAGGCCAGATTCATGATCACATAGCCAATGATATAATAGAGGGCATTGGCATAGCCGGTAATTTGGAAAGTTAAAAGGCCCAGCAGGATGAAACCGGCATGGGCAATGCCGGAAAATCCGAGCATTCGTTTGATGTCGGTCTGCACCAGGGCCGAAAGATTGCCGTAAAACATGGAGAGAATGGCACAAACCATGAGTAGTGTTGTAATAATCTGACCGTCTCCGGTAATCATGCTCACCAACCGGATGAGCAGGGCGACAGCGGCCAGCTTGGGAACGGAGGCGATAAAGGCGGTGGTTTCGTTGGAGGCTCCCTCATAGACATCAGGAACCCAGAAATGAAAGGGGAAGAGAGCCAGTTTATAGAAAAATCCCGCCAACACCATCATCATGGCAATGACAGCCGCCGGCTGAGTGTACATCTGGGAGAGGGCGCTGATAACAGCCGGTAAATGGGTAGAACCGGTAAGGCCAAACATGTAACTCATGCCAAAGAGCATAAAAGCGGTGGCCGTCACCCCGAACAGCAGGTATTTGATGCCAGCCTCCATCTGAAAACGGTTTTTGCCGTTGTCATCCCGCATGGGAACCATGAGATATACAGCAAAAGATGAGAGTTCCAGGGCAATAAATATAGCCAGCAATTCAATGCTGGAAACCAGCATCATCAAGCCAAGCACGCCCAGGAACATAAATAGATAATATTCAGGGTGAACGGTTTCTTTGATATCTTTGAGCTCTCGACCCAGGATCAGGACAACCAGCATGGCCCCAGCAATGAGAATCTTAAAAATCTGAGAGTAGAGATCTACCTTGTAGGAATCGTAAAAAAGATTTCCCTGAGCGCCAATGCTGAGAAGAGCGGCGACAAAGACTGCGCCCCCCAGTCCCATTGCTATGGTTTTTATCTTTGTGGCATTGGCTGTGCCCAGACTGACGAGGAAGATGGCGAGGCTTGCTCCCAACAATGCTAACTCAGGTAGAAATTGCATAAGTATTACCTTTAGTTTCGTATATATTTCAATGAGGGGCCGTTAGGAAATTACGATTACAGATTTTTTTTGTTTCTCTACAGACCCTTATTGCCGTACACGCTATAATATCTTTATGGTTAATTATTGATAACAGTGACTTAACGAATAATGAGATCTGCCGCAGCAACAATCTGACCTTGATGGGCATGAAATTGTTCAAGAAGATGAACTACGCTGGAGTGCATGAGATCAATAAAAGGCTGGGGACTCAGTCCAATCCAGAAAACGAAAAAGAGAAAGGGTGAGAGAGTAACCATTTCCCGCATATTCAAATCGGTGAGCCACGATTGATCAGGATTGTCGGTTCCCCCCCAGATAATTTTCTGGAGCATCCTTAACATATAGGCAGCCGCCAAAACCGCACCAGGAATGGCGGCCAGGGCTAAGGTCGTGCTGTATTTGAATGTTCCCGCCAGGATCATAAATTCACCGACAAAGCTATTGGTTCCCGGGAATCCAAAAGAGGAGAGAGAAAAGAAGGCCAGGAAAGTGACAAAAACAGGCATGTATTTTCCCACCCCAGTGGCGGAACGAAGTTCACGACTATGGGTTCTTTCATAGATCATACCCACACAGAGAAACAGGGCGCCTGTCGTGATCCCATGATTAATCATCTGTAGGATGGCACCTTCAACCCCATTGATATTCAAGACAAAAATACCCAGGGTCACAAAACCCATGTGGCCAACCGAAGAATAGGCGATCAGTTTTTTCATGTCATGCTGGGCTATGGCTGTAAATCCACCATAAATAATCCCGGCGATGGACAACCAGAGAACATAGGGCATGAGCAGGGTGGTGGCCTCGGGGGTAATTGGCAGGGCAAAACGAAGAAACCCGTAAGTTCCCATTTTGAGGAGAACGGAGGCCAGAATAACCGAACCGGCGGTGGGCGCTTCGACATGGGCTGCTGGCAACCAAGTATGGAAGGGGAACATGGGCACCTTGATGGCAAAGGCCAGAAAGAAGGCTATGAAAAGATAAATCTGAGCGGTCAGCGAATAATCTTTCCACATCATATCCGGGATGAAGAAGGAGTAATTATTGGTCTTGTAGAGCCAGATAATACCCACCAGCAGCATGATTGAACCTGCCAGGGTGTAGAGGAAAAATTTAATGGAGGCATAAATTTTGCGAGGCCCGCCCCAAATTCCAATCAGGAGGTACATGGGTATGAGCATCGCCTCCCACAGGATATAAAAGAGCACAAAATCAAGGGCCATGAAGACACCAAGCATGGCAGTTTCCATGACGAGCAGGCAGATCATGAAGGGTTGCACTCGTGTTTTGATATAGGTCCAGGAGGCGAGGACACAGAGAGGCATAATCAGGGTGGTAAGCATGACCAGAAGGATGGAAATACCATCCACACCAATGACATACTGAATATTCAAGGAGTCAATCCAGGAGACTTGCTCTGCAAATTGAAACTTGGTTGAACTGATGTCAAAGGCACTGACCAGGGGCAGCGAGAGAACAGCGGTGAGAGCGGTAATTCCCAAAGCCCAGTAGCGAGCAAAAAAATCATTGTTGATAAAAAGCAACAACAATGCTCCTGCCAGGGGCAGGAAGATCAGGGTGCTCAGAATATGCGGATAGCTTGGATTGAAAAGTAGTTGATCCATTCCCAAAGGTCCTCGAAAGCCAGGGGTTTATAGCCAGACGAAAGCGGCAAGAATAACAGCGGCAAAGGTGACGGTATAATATATTGTCTGCTGAATCTGACCGCGTTGAAGAACCAGGCTGACGCGTCGGCCAATGGCGCGGACTGATCGCGCTGTCCCATCCACCACGCCATCAATACCATTCCAGTCAAACCATGACCAGAACTGGGCCGTCTGCATCAGGGTGTTAAGACCAACGACGCGATAGGCCTTGCTGAAGGCGGTATCAAACCATTGCAAAGGGTTCTTGACGATCCACAGGAATCCCTGGCCCCCTTTGCGGTAAAACCAGTCCAGGTCCAGACTGATGACGGGTTTTGCCACAATATATTTGCGGAGAAGAAAGAAGCCGAGCGCCGTCAAGGCTAGAATTTGCAGGGTCTCGCTGAGGTGGTAGGCCCCATAAGGATGGTAGGCTACCTCGGTATTCGGCAACATATTGTAGAGGAAAGGTAAGTAGGAGCCAATGAAAATGCACAGGAATGAAGCCAGCGCCATCGCCAGTTGCATATTCCAGCCCGGATCCTGGGCTTTCTCCCAAGTCTCAGCGGAACATTTGTTGTCGCTGAAAAAGAGGAGGTAGGGAAGTCGCAGTCCCGCTACCAGGAAGGTCCCGGCAGAGACCATGGTTAACAGGAAACCGGCCCAGAGGATATGGGAATCAAAGCTGGCGCTGATAATCATGGATTTGGAGACAAAACCCGACATGAAGGGAAAGGCGGAAACCGACATCGCGCCAATGAGAAGAAAAATAAAGGTAGCCGGCATCTTTTTATAAAGTCCGCCCAATTCGGTAAATTTGGATTTTCCGGTGGCATGAATGACGGCACCAGCGGCCATGAACAACAAACCTTTATAAAGGATGTGAGCAAAGGCGTGAGCACAGGTGCCATTGATGGCCAAGGCGGTGCCAATCCCGACACCGGTGACCATATACCCAACCTGGGAGACGATTTCCCAGCCCAGGAGACGGCGGACATCGTTCTCCATGATGGCGTAGATAATGCCATAGATGGTCATGATAACGCCCAGGACAATGAGAATATCAAAGCCGGCACAGCTCCGAGCCAGGGTATAAATGGCGGTTTTGGTGGTAAAGGCACACATAAAGACCGAGCCGGTGATGGTCGCTTTGCTATAGGCATCAGGCAGCCAGGAGTGGAGCGGGGGCACAGCGGCATTGAGCATCAGGCCGATCATGATCAACCAGGTATAAAGTTCAGGGCTCTGGACATTGAGTTGGACAAAGGAGAGATCGCCGGTGGCTTGAAAACGAAGGACAAATCCCAGGAGCAGGATAACCCCGCCAAAGGTATGCACCAGAATATAGCGGTAGCCAGCCGCCAATGACTCGGGGTCTTTTTTGAACCAGATCAGGAAGGTGGAGGCAAAGGCCATCATTTCCCAGAACAGGAAGAGGACGAGATAATCGCCACAATAGATGACCCCCAGAGAACCGGCCACATAAAACCAGGCGGCCATATGCTGCCACTCATCTTCCACATGCAGGCCGTAGATGGTGCCGATAACAGCCATCAGGGACATGATGAAGCCAAAGATCATGGACAGTCGGTCCACCCGGCCAAAGGTTAATTCCCAGTCAAGGAAAGAGACAACCCCATAGGTGCCGGGATGTTGACTGAGGTAAATAACATCAATAAATGTGAGCAGGGGAATCAGAAAGAGGAAAGGCTTTCTGAATGGTCCTCGGACCAGGGGCAGAAGAAGGGCTCCGATGATCATGATGAGAGCCGGATGGAAAAAGTTAATTGTCATAATAATCCTCCCGGATCATGATCCCGCTGCGGCC
>DYNG01000058.1 GCA_020721165.1 Desulfocapsa sulfexigens | reverse complement strand
AATAATGGCATCCCCCTCATATTTGTCCACCGTCCCATCCTCTTCCAGAATAATATCGGTCATGGCCGAGAGGTAGTCATTAAGCAGGGTGGTCAGGGCCTCGGGCTCCAGGCCCTCAGAGATGGTGGTGAAGCCCTGCAGGTCAGAAAAAAAGATGGAAATCTCCTTGCGATCTCCCCCCAAACGAAGTTGTTCCGGGTGCTCCAGCAGTTGCTCAATCACATGGGGACTGAGATAGTGACGAAACGAGTGTTTGATAAATTTTCGCTGTCGTCCTTCCCGTTGATAAGCAATGACCACCGTCAGCACAAGAGTAACTCCGACACCGCTCAGGAGTGGCAGCAGTTCAAGGCGAAAACCCCAATGAAAGCACAGGGTTGAGAGGAGAGGAGGAAGGAGCAGAAAAAAACCGGACAGAATGGTCAAGGCCAGCGGTCCGTTCAAGACCGCCGTCAAAAATCCCGCCAGAACCACCAGCAGCCCCAGGATAACCATCTGGCTCCTTTGCGGAATCGGGGCGATGAAATCATTGTTCAGCAGATTGTCAAGCAGAGTGGCATTGATCTCGACGCCGGAAAAGATGCCGCCCACTGGCGCTGGTCGTAGATCAAAAAGGCCGGGGGCGGAAAAACCAAAGAAGACAAACTTGCCTCGCAGTTTTTCTTTATTGTCGCTGGCGCTGACCTCCCGTCCTTCCCGCAGGGCCAGCTCTTCAGCCAGAATAGCGGCGGCGCTCACCGTTGTAAAGGAGCCGGACGGCCCGCGAAAACGAAGCAGCGCCTTCCCCTGGTGATCCACCGGAATGCGCGCGCCATCAATCAGAATGGCATCGCTATTCCAGGCCAGCCGGCTTTGCGGATGGGCGGCCAGATAGACCCCCAGTCCCAGCGCCGGCAGGGGTTGTCGGTCAAAAAAAGAGAGGGGATACAGGGAGCGATAGATCCCGTCATTATCGGGATCCTGGTGGACATTACAGAGAACGACGCCGGGCCGGGCCACTTCCTGAATCGGCATAATCGCCGCCTGAAACGACGGGAAGCGATGATTTTCCTCCTGTTTGGCGAGAAAGGCGGGCCGGGGAATATCGGTGGGCCAATGCCGATGCCGGTTCTCACCGGTTCCGGAAAAGACCGAACCCGCCGCAAAGCTCCCCATGCCAGCAATGGCCTGGCCCAGGGCCAGGTCATCATCAACGCCAAAACTGGAATTCTCGGTAAAGAGCACATCAAAAGCGACCGCCCGGGCCTGATGACGACGGCAGTTATCAAGAATGGCCGCGTACAGTTCGCGGGGCCAGGGCCAGGTCAGGCTCAGATTCTTCTGCGCCCACTCCAGGCTGTTTTGGTCAAGAAGAATCAGGACAATGTCATCACTATGGGGGCTTTGCGCCGCCAACAGGCGGCTCTGCATATCCCATACCCGTCCTTCCCAGTGGCTGAAAAAGCCATTGAGCCAGAGGGTCAGAGCGACCAGAATCCCAGCGCCGGTTGTTGCTGCGCCCTGGACAGCCCTGGCCCGCCAGCCTTGCTTCATCGGCTGCTCACACGCCTTTCATGGCAGCAGTAAAACGATGCTCCTGGGCGGTTGAGGGCGCCTGAAGAGCACTCCCAGCCAGCAGCCCTTCCACATTTTCAATCCGACTGGCCGGCGCCGGATGGGTCTTGGCAAAATCCAGACCACCGGGTTGCAACTGTTGTCCCATGATCTGCAACATGTCAACCAGCCCCTGCGGATTATAACCGACCCTCCGGAGGGTCGTCACCGCCGCCCCATCGGCATCATTTTCAAAAGCCCGCGAATAACCGCTGTTAATCATGGTGCTGGTGATATCGGTGATCGAATCCTCAAAGGTGGCGGTTAAACTGGCAATATCAGACTGGGCAAAGCTTTTGGTGCCCTCAATGGCCAGAATGGAAAAGGCCTTGGTCACCCGATCCTTTTCAATGGACTGAATGCCATGCCTGAGCTGGATATGCCCTATTTCATGGGCCAGAACGGCGGCCAGGGCGTTTTCATGCTGGCAGCAGCGCACCATTCCCCGGGTAATAAAGACCAGGCCGCTCGGGGTGGCAAAGGCATTAATCTCCGTCGAGTCAAGAATCTGGAAATGATAGCCGTCAAAAAGCTCCGGCAGGTCGGAAAAACAGGCCAGCGACTGCCCCATGACATTGAGATAGGCATTGGCGGTCTTGTTTGGATAGGGTTTATATTTTTCAAGAATCACCGCCCCAATGGTGCGACCGATATAATACTCCTGCTCAGGAGTGATGTCCTCCCAGGCCTTGGAGACGGCCGCATAACTCTTGGTTGCCGAGTCGGTGAGTTTGGCGGCCTGTTGCACCGCCGAACCTATATCCGTGGGTACACAGCCAGACAGGGGAATGCTGAGCGCCAGTCCCGCTACTCCAAGCTTGGCCCCCACGGTGAGGAAGTCACGACGGTTGATATTTTTCGCACTCATACGGTGCCTCCCTGGGGTCGCAACCCCCCTTCCTTGAGAAACTGCTCCATCTCTTTCTGGGAAACCCGATATTTTTCCATCTGATCCACGCCCGCAAAATTGGCATGACGGTTCTGACGACGAAACTCGCTTTCCACCTGCTTGTTAAACCCCTTGCCGGCCAGGGCCAGCTCATCACTGCTGGCCGCCTGCTTGACCTGCTGGGCATTGGCGTTGAGAATGATCTCCTTGTCGGTTAAGGACGAGATATGCATCCAGCCGCTCGTCGCTCCCGCCTTGACCTCGACCCAGGAATCCTTGACTTGCAACGATGACAGGCGATCGCCATAATGGACGGTCGCCACGACACTGCCCAAAAAGGACGGTTTGTTCCGCACCTGTCCATCCCGCACCTGCACACTGAACTGTTCTCCCATGAGAAGCCCTCCTGTGAAAAATTGTGGAATCAGTACTGCTTTCCTTTCCAGACAAATAAATCCCGCTGCGATTCAGCCAGGTATTCTTCAGCATAACGACGGGCAATGCCGCTTTCCACCAGAAAGTCGCAGAGTGATCCATCGAGATGCTGATCCTTTACCATAAACCCCATGATCCGCATGGCCTCGGAGAGGGTTTTCCCCAATTTATACGGGCGGTCGGCGGCGGTCAAGGCTTCAAAGACATCAGCCACGGCCAGGATGCGGGCGGGAAGGGGGATTTCGTCGCCCTTCCTGCCATTGGGATAGCCGCTGCCATTCAGTTTTTCGTGATGCATGCCGGCATACAGGGGAACATTGGCCCATTTTTTTAGAAAAGGCAGGCTCTCCAGCATGGAAATGCTCACCGAGACATGCCGGTTGATAATCTGTCGCTCCTTTTCCGTCAAGGTGCCCCGACGGATGGAACAACACTCCGCCTCCTCGGCAGTGAGCAGAGGCTGAGCTTCTCCCCTGACCGGCACCGACAGGCCAGCAATCCGCCTGATTTCCGCCAGATCCTCATCGCTCATGAACTCCCCCCCTGTGTTGGCACGCTGCACAAACTGGAAGATCTCATCCAGCTCCTTATCAGCATCGGCCATATCGTCACGGGTCGGTATTGTCGCGATTTTTTCCACCTCGGGGTCACACGACTTCCCGGCCCGCAGACGAATCAGCTCCCGCTCCTTGCGAAGCAGCTCCACTCGCAAGCGAAACAACTCAAGGCGGTCTCCGATGGCCTCCAGCTTGGTGGCCTTATCCACCACCTGCTCCGGGGTGGTGATCTTGCCAATATCGTGCATCCAGGCCGCCAGATCAATCTCCTCCAACTGCTCTTCCGAGAAACGGATTTCGACAAAAGGGCCGCTGTTGGCCGCATGGATGCCACGGGCCATCATGGCCGACAGGCGCGCCACTCGCTGGATATGTCCCGCCGTGTACGGAGATTTCTCATCAATGGCCGCCGCAATACACTGCACAAAGGATTTGAGCAACTTTTCCGTACCCTGCACCAGACGGACATTCGTCACTGCCACCGCTGCCTGCGAGGCCAGACTCCGCACCAGTTCAATATCACCGGCTGAAAAATCAGAAACAAGCCGGGAGATACCGCGACGGGCATTGATCAGTTGCAGGGCCCCGATCACTTCATCTTCGTGATCCGTCATCGGCACCAGCAGCATGGACTGGGAATGGTATCCAAAACGACGATCAAATTCACGGGTGCCCTGAAAATCGAAACCACCCTCTCCACTGTATATATCATGGATGGTGACCAGCGAACGGGTCAAGACGCAATGGGCCGAGGCGTTCCGGTGATTTTCCTGGCCATCCTTCAGGAAGAGGGGAATAGATGGCCAGTTCCGTTGATCGTCACCAATAAATTGAAAGATATCCAGGGCCTCGTTTTGAAAGACCGCAATATTGAGGGCAGTCCGGTTCTCATTACACAAGACAATCGTACACCCTTCCGCCCTTGTATAGGTTCTGGCCATGGTCACAACCATCTTCAGCAGGGCTTGCAGATCTTTTTCAGCCGACAGGGCTGCCCCCAGACGGGTAAATTCCTGTAAGCGGTGAATCAGGCGAATAGTGTTCACCGAGACACTGGCCTGCGCGGCCAGGGTCTGCAGCATGTCAACCACCTCAGGCGAAAAATCAATATAGCCACCATTGGTTGCGGACCGGGCATTCAACACCTGCAAGACCCCGATAACCATTCCCTCCTTGTCCAGCATGGGCACCAGGAGCATGGAACAGGAGCGATAGCCGGTAGCCTGATCGAAGGCCCGGGTGCCACTGAAATCAAAGCCCTGCTCATCATACACATCATGGAGATTCACCACCTGACCAGTCAGGGCGCAATGAGTGGACACATTATGATGATTTTCCGTGCCATCCTCCAGATACAAGGGGAGGGCCGGCCACTCTCCGTTTCCCTGCAACCCCTTCTGAAAGATGCCCAACTTCTCGTTCTGCACCACCGAAAAATCCAGGCACAGCTTCTCCTCATTGCACAAATAGAGGGCAACCCCTTCGGCATTGGTGTATCGTCGGGCGGCGCTGGCAATCATCTCCAGCAGGATATCAAAATTTTTTTCCACCGACAGAGCAACCCCAACCCGGCATAACTCCTGGAAACCAGCATTCATCTCAGCGTTCATTTCCTTGTTATAATCTCCATCTGTCCGGGGCCACCAGCCATAATCTCACCGATATCCGCACAGGCAAGAGGATATTGGTGAGACTGCAATTCCGCCAGAATAAACTCTGCCGCAGCGGGACTGGCGGCAATCAACAGACCGCCAGAGGTTTGGGGATCAGAAAAAATCAACGACAGGTCATTCTGCTGCCCCTCATTGTGCAGCAGCGAGGCCGCCAAGTGCTTATGGTTCACATGGGCTCCGGCCGGAATAATACCCATGGCGGCATACTCGCGCACCCCTGCCAGGATCGGCACCTTATCACCATAGATCCTGGCTGAAACGCCCGAAGCCAGCAGCATCTCCGAGAGGTGGCCCAGCAGGCCAAAACCGGTGATATCCGTGCAGGCATGGACCGCCTCGCCCCTGACCCGCGCCTGCCCCATTATGTCTGCCGCCAGTCGGTTCAGGGTGGCCATGACCGCGACCATCTCCGCCTCCACCTCGGGGCCAGCCAGTCCGCCCTTGAGCGCAGTGGATAAAATGCCCGTTCCCAATGGCTTAGTCAGAAGTAACCGGTCGCCAGGACGGGCGCCGGCATTGAGCAGAACACGATCAGGATGCACTGTGCCGGTAATCGAAAGCCCGTATTTGAGTTCAGTATCTTCAATGGAATGGCCGCCCACCAGAAGGGCACCGGCCTCCTGCACTTTATCCAGGCCACCGCGAATCACCTCCCGAATCACCGAGAGCTCCATGGTCTTTACCGGACAGGCCAGGATGTTCATTGCCAGCAGCGGCGTTCCCCCCATCGCGTAGACATCACTCAAAGCGTTGGCCGCCGCAATCTGACCAAAGCTGAAAGGATCATCAACAATGGGGGTAAAAAAATCCAGGGTCTGAATCAGGGCCGTCTCCTCATTGAGACGATAGACCCCGGCATCATCACAGGTTTCCGCGCCGACAATCAAACGAGGGTCTTTA
>DYNG01000057.1 GCA_020721165.1 Desulfocapsa sulfexigens | reverse complement strand
TGCCATGCAGCGCCGAATCAGCCCGCAGGGCCTCCAATCGTTCACCCTGGGCCTGGGCAAAGCTGGCCAACTGACCGGAAAACTGATCAAGCTGGCCCTTTTGCAGAGCCGCCATATCCTTGATTCGTTGGGAAACCGCATCCCCCATGGTGGTGATGGCTGTGGCGAGTTCCTGCCGCTGTTCCCTTTCCGTGCGGGCCGATTCTTCACGACTTCTGGCCACCTCCTCCCGAACCCCCGCAGTAATTTTTTCCAACCCTTCTTCCAGATCATCCAGCCGACCAGCCAGTAGGCCTGATTCCATCTGTCGCGCCAGTCTCCCCAAGATCAGAACCAGAAGAACAATCGCCAGCAACAGCAGAAAAAGCGGGAGATACGAAAAAAAGGCAGCCAGTGGTGTCATTGTTTTTCCTTCAAAGCCTCTGTTTCATGGAGATTTTCGTTCACAATCAAGGTATGCAAAAAAACAAAGCGAATATCTTCCTGATATTCAAAAAAAATTCTTGAGACGGCACTGGACTTAAACCGAGGATAAAATAATTGTTACAGCCGGTTTGAATGGTCCAATAGGATGAAATTGAGACAGATTCTGAAAAACAAAATCTGCCTCTCGGCCAAGAAGCCATAAAAAAACTCAGGACACGAAATAAACAGGCTATTTATATCCTCATACCCTCTTTTCAAGGTTTGCTTTACTCGAAAACCGAGTATAATGCATAGCAAAAAAGCAGACTTATCTTAAAAAAATGCCATAAAAAGTCCTATGCCCAATATTTTAACCGCTCTGCTCATGCTGCTGGGGGTCATCTCCTTTGGCACATTTGGTTACATGCTTATCGAAGAGAGCAGCTTTATAGACAGCCTCTTTATGACCATGATCACCATCACCACCATCGGTTATGGTGAAATTTTTCCTTTGAGCACTCAGGGACGAATTTTTACCATGGTTCTGATTGTGCTCGGCGTAGGACTGATCATGTTTCTTTTTACAAGAATTACGGAAGAGGTGGTCGAGGGAAATCTGCGGACCATGTACGGGAGGTTGAGCATGAAAAAGAAGGTTGAAGGACTCAAGGATCACTATATTATCTGCGGGTTTGGGCGCATCGGTAAGGTTATCTGCAATCTGCTCAATGAGGCCGGCACCCCCTTTGTGGTGATTGAAAGCAATCCGGTCGTGATTCACGAGTTGACCGAGCTGGGCTATCTTTTTCTTGAGGGTGAGGCAGCCAATGATGACATTCTGCTGAAGGCCGGGGTTAAACAGGCCAAAGGACTCGTTTCCGTGGTTTCCTCCAATGCCGATAATGTCTATATTACCTTGTCGGCCCGGGGATTAAACAGCGAACTCTATATCATGGCCCGCTCCACCGGCACCGAGGGCGGCGAAACCAAACTGTTGCGGGCCGGAGCCAGCCAGGTAATTTCTCCATATTACATTGGCGCCTGCCGCATGGCGCAACACATCCTGCGGCCAACGGTCACGGACTTTATTGATCTGACCATCCATGGCGGTGAACTGGGATTACGAATGGAGGAATTAGCCATTTCCGATCATGGCAAAATTGTCAACAAATCGCTGATGGACTCGAATATTCGCCGCGACTTCAACCTGATTGTGGTCGCCATTAAACGACGACACGGCGAAATGCTCTTCAATCCCAACCCCGGCAGTATGATAATGCCCAATGACACCCTGATTGTCCTGGGTGACTACTCCATGATCAAGGCCCTCGAAAAAATTGTCTAATCCCCACTCGTCTCCATGCCCATCCTGACGGTCTCCTCCCATTGCCTGTTCACCGGCCTCTCGCTTGCTCTGGAAAAGGCCATCAAAGAGCGGCTCACCATCCCGAATCCCAAATATACTGCCGCCAAACAATATGGCCGCTGGGTGGGAAAAAAATTGCTCCCCACCCTTAAATACTATGATCCAGTCCCCACCGGCCTTCGGTTTCCGCGCGGATTTGCCAATCAGGCGGTCATCCTGTGTCGGGAACTGATGGGAGAATCGCCGCAGATTATCGAGCAGCGACGGCTCCTGGATGAATTGTCTCTCTCTTTTACCGGTGTGCTGCGCCCCTACCAGGAAGAGGCGGTCCGGGCCGTGACCGCCCGTTCCTTTGGGGTGCTGGAAGCCGGAACCGGCAGCGGCAAAACGATTATGGCCCTGGCCATTATTGCCGCTCGTCGCCAGCCAACCCTGATTATCGTCCATACCAAAGAACTTCTTTACCAATGGCAGCAACGGATAACCGATTTTCTTTCCTTGTCAGCCGGACTCATTGGCGATGGCAAATGCGATATCCAGCCCGTGACTGTCGCCATTGTCAACAGTGCCCGAAAAATGGCGGACGAGCTTGTTCCTCTGTTTGGCCATCTCATTGTTGATGAATGCCACCGCGTGCCAACCACTCTCTTTACTGAGGTTGTCAGCCGCTTCGACAGCCATTCCATGCTCGGACTCTCGGCAACCGCCTTCCGCAGTGATGAAGGAACCACTCGCTTGATCTCCATCTTCATGGGCGACCCTGCCCACCGGATTGACCAGGCCCATTTGCAGGCCACCGGCGCCATCATCAAGCCCAGGCTGTTCCAGCAGAAGACCCAATTCTCCCATCACTATCAGGGCGATTATCAGGCTCTGATCACAGCCCTCACCTCCCATCACGGACGAAATCTCCAGATTATCGAAGAGATCGTGCGGGTGGCCGAGCGACCAGACAACGGCGTGATACTGGTGGTCTCGGATCGGGTCAGCCATTGCGAAGTCTTTGCCAGCCAGCTTAGCCAGCGGGGCTTGAGTGTTGCCCTGCTCACCGGCCAAACTCCCGCCGAAACAAGAATAAACATTGTCAAAGCGGTGCAGGAGGGCTCGTTTCGTGTTCTGGTGGCCACCCTGCAACTTATCGGTGAAGGCTTTGACTGCCCTGGCCTCAGCACCCTGTTTTTGACCACGCCCATCACCTTTGAGGGGCGCCTGTTACAGGTTTTGGGCCGCATTATGCGTCCGGCCGCCGGAAAACAGGCAGAGGTCTATGATTTTGTGGATATATCCGTGCCAACCCTGCGCCGATCAGCAGAAATCAGAAGAAAAATACTGGCCGCCCTTTAGGAGCTTGGTCAAAAAACTCTTATTTTTTCAAAGAAATTTTTCTGACAAGGAACGCATTCTGTTTATCAAGTCTCACTTCATCCACACCTTGTCGTTCATACATAAATCGGGAGCGGCCACCTTTCAACGATGAAATCATTTACATTTTCTCTCAAAATGGTATTCTGAAAAGGGAAGGAGCATACTCCCCGGTACCATTGGCTTCACAGATTCGCACCCCTTTTTGGAATATCCGGTCCATAGTTTCCATGCATATTAACGGCAAACGATTTCGCACCATCTGGCCGGATGGCAATGATAATATCTGCATTATTGATCAGCGCCACCTGCCACACAACTTTGTGATTGAAACCCTGACCTGTCTTGACGATGCCATAACAGCCATCCAGGACATGCTCGTGCGGGGGGCGGGCCTGATCGGAGCCACGGCAGCTTTTGGCATGTATCTGGCCATAAAAGATATGCCCGGTCATACCAGTCCCAGCCAGCTCACACAGGCGGCGGCACGACTGACCGCAAGCCGTCCCACCGCCAGAAATTTGGGCTGGGCGGTTGAACGGGTTTTAGAGCAGGTGGAGAAGGCGGGGAAAGGACAGGATACAAAGAAGGTCGCCTTTGCAACAGCGTGTGCCATTGCCGATGAGGATGCCGCCTTCTGCCAACAGATCGGCAGACACGGGCTGGAACTGATTGCCGCCATCAGCAAACGCAAAGAGGGAGCGCCAGTCAACATTCTCACCCATTGCAATGCGGGCTGGCTGGCCTTTGTTGATTATGGCAGCGCCACGGCCCCCATCTATGCGGCGCGGGACGCCGGAATTTCGATCCATGTCTGGGTGGATGAAACCCGTCCCTGGAACCAGGGGGCAAAACTAACCGCCTGGGAGTTGCAGCAGGAGGGTATCGCTAACACCCTGATCGCCGATAATACCGGCGGCCACTTGATGCAGAAAGGGTTGGTGGATCTGGTCATCGTTGGCAGTGACCGCACCACCCATACCGGGGATGTGGCCAACAAGATAGGAACCTACCTCAAGGCCCTGGCCGCCCATGACAACAATATCCCATTTTTCGTCGCCCTCCCCTCCTCCACCTTTGACTGGGACTTGGAAGATGGCGGCCAAATTCCCATCGAACAGCGATCGGGAGAGGAGCTTACCAGCATAAGTGGAATCACTAGAGAGGGAAAATTGGAAACCGTACGACTGGTTGCCCCTGGCACCCAGACGATCAATTACAGTTTTGATATTACACCTGCACGACTGATCAGTGGACTTATCACCGAAAGAGGCATCGTTGATGCCAGCAGAGAAGCCATTCATGCCCTGTTTTCTGATAAAGTGAAGAACCTATAAAAACTCACACGAGGCCAACCATGACGACATCAGAACATCGTAAATTTATTCGTAAAAATTCCCTCCACCTCCTTGACTATCTCGTTATTGACAAAAACGGCCTGCAAACAACCTACTCTATGGGGAGAACCCTCGATGTCAGCGAGAATGGAATGAAATTAGAAACAACCCAACAGATATCAAAAGGCGACACACTGCTGATTACCGTAGGGTTGGAAGATGAGCTGGTGGAGCTTCGTGGTGAGGTTGTCCATAGTGAAGTTCTTGATCAACGGTACCTTACCGGTATCGAATTTCAGGACATTTCTACTGTTGGCAAAAGAATTTTCAAAAAATATGCTGAAGCCTTTCAGGCAATAACAACACAGGAATAAAAGAAAAAGTGCATCTTTTCGCCCCCTCCGGCACGGGACGAAAATAAAAATTTTTTATCTGGTTTCTTCTCTGATGACACTATGGGGCGCAATCACTTTTCCCGCCGGCACACTGCACTGCTCAAGGTAACTGTAGGCGCCAATCCAGGCGTTTTCACCGATGCGACAGTTTTTCACCAGAACGCCGTTTTCCAATACCGCCTTTTGACCAATAGACGAATGACCAGTGATGTGGACCCCTGGAAAGAGAATCACATCCTGGCCAATCTCCACCTCCGGCGCCACTGAAATTGATGCTGGATCGTACATCGTTACGCCATCCAGCATCAATTGCCGATTACGGCGCCTCTGTAATTCATGATGAGCCTCTGCCAGTTCAACCCGGGAATTGACCCCCAGAACCTCCGAAGAACAACTGATCATATATTTTTCCACCGGAATACTCTGCTTCGTAGCAATAGCAACGATATCGGTCAGATAGACCTCGCCCTGGCTGTTGTTCCGGCTCACCTGTTTCAAGGCTGAAAAGAGGAAGTCGCTATCCACGCAGTAGATGCCGGCATTAATCTCCTTGATGGCCTTCTGCTCACTGGTCGCATCCTTTTCTTCGACAATAGAAAGAACAAGCCCCGCGTCATTCACAATAACCCGACCATAGTTCGCCGGAAAATCGAGCAGTGTACTCATCATGGTAAGCGGCCCGCCATGCTTTTTATGGGCCACCAACATCTGCTCCAGGGTTTCGGTCTGAATCAGTGGCGTGTCCCCACAAAGAATCATCACCGTGCCTTTTTTCCCCGCCAGAAGAGGTTCGGCGCAAAGAACCGCATGGCCCGTGCCCAACTGTTCTCGTTGCACACACGACACGGCATCATAAGTAACTAAAGATTCTGCCACCATTTCTTTTTGATGGCCAAGAACAACGGCTGTTATATCACTCTTCAGTGGCTTGACAGCCTCCATAACATGGTGCAACATCGGGGCATAAAAAATCTGATGCAAAACCTTCGCCTGCTCGGATCGCATCCGGGTGCCTTTCCCGGCCGCCAGAATAATAAGAAAAAGATCAGTTTGCTGGCCCATCATCATCCTCCACGGATAGTTGTACTATGCTATTGTTTTATACAGCCACCATCAACGAACAATCATTATCATTGACAATAAAGCAAAAAGGCCCCAGTCAGCAAGAGCTGATTGGGGCCTTTTTGGTGAAA
>DYNG01000056.1 GCA_020721165.1 Desulfocapsa sulfexigens | reverse complement strand
CGCGGCCGGATTATTGCCTACGCTGGCAGCCATTGAGGCGGGCAAGGATATCGGGTTGGCCAACAAGGAAACTCTGGTTATGGCCGGAAAACTGGTGATGACTGCCGTCCAGCGAAATAACATTCGTCTGCTGCCGGTGGATTCTGAGCACAGCGCCATCTTTCAGGCCTTGACCGCTGGTCGTCGTGAGGATGTGGCTAAAATTATTTTAACGGCCTCTGGCGGGCCATTTTTGTCCATCAAGCAAGAGGCCCTGGCCTCAGTCACCCCTGAACAAGCCCTTGCCCACCCCAACTGGAGCATGGGAAAGAAAATTTCCATTGACTCGGCGACCCTTATGAATAAAGGGCTTGAGGTTATTGAGGCCCGTTGGCTTTTTGATATCGCCCCTGCCGCCATTGAAGTGGTGGTGCATCCTCAATCCATTGTTCACTCGCTGGTGGAGTTTCAGGATGGATCGGTAATGGCGCAATTGGGAATTCCTGATATGCGGATTCCCATTGCCTATGCCCTTTCTTATCCAGAAAGACTACCGCTGGCTCTGCAACCCCTGCAACTTTCTCAGTGTGGAAATCTCCAGTTTTTCGAGCCGGATGTTGTTCGTTTTCCCGCTTTATCTCTCGCTTTTCAGGCCTTGCGCCAGGGTGGGGTCAGGCCGGCGGTGCTCAATGCTGCCAATGAGGTCGCCGTTGAGGCCTTTCTTCGCGGCCGCTTGAGTTTTCCAGGTATTGTTGAGACGGTGGCAAAGGTTCTGGACAAGGCGCCGGATGGCAACGAGGATTCGCTGGATGATATTCTGGCCGCTGATGCCGCTGCCCGGATCGAAACCGAACGACTTCTTTTCTGATTGTGTAATCCTCTTTATTCCTGGCACCGCTCTTTTATCTTTCGCAATCGTACTTATTTTGTCGTCGAGCACGGAATGGCTCATTGCGGGCGGGATAATAAATTTTTCTACTTTTTTCAAGGAACCCATCTTTCAAATGAATACTGTCGTCTCTTTTATTCTTGTCCTTGGTGTGCTGATCTTTGTTCACGAATTAGGACATTTCCTTTTTGCCAAACTGTTTCGAGTGCGGGTGCTCAAATTTTCTCTGGGCTTTGGCCCCAAGATCTTTGGCCGAACCTTTGGCGAAACTGAATATGTGATCAGCGCTTTCCCCTTGGGGGGATTTGTCAAAATGTTTGGTGAAAATCCTGATGAGCAGGTCGTTGAGGAGGCAGATCAACGGGCCTCTTTTGCTCATAAGCAGGTATGGCAACGATTCCTGATTGTCCTGGCCGGTCCGGTTTTTAACCTTCTCTTCGCTTTCGTCCTGTTCTGGGGGCTGTTTCTGATTGTTGGTGTTCCTGATTCCCGTGACACCACAAGCATTGGTCAGGTGAACGAAAAGTCGCCGGCGGCCATGGCCGGCCTTCTTGCTGGAGATACCATTGAACAGATCAACTCCCGTGCCATTCACAAGTGGGAGGATGTCCTCAGCAGTGTGAAAGAGAGCGGCGGACAGCCCTTGGAGATTCAGGTCAAGCGGGGTTCAGAACAGAAAACAGTGACGGTTGTGCCGGCTATGGATGAGGTGAAAAGCATCTTTGGTGAAGTGGTTGAACATCGTTATATGATTGGCATTGCCAAGGCCGAGGCCCTGGTCTATGAGCAGGTGGGTCTGGTCAAGGCGACCCAGGCCGCCTTGACCCAAACCTGGTCTTATATTTATCTCACGGTCATGGGGTTTGTCAAGTTGGCCCAAAGGGTGGTGCCCATGTCTGAAATGGGCGGCCCTATTCTTATCGCCCAGCTGGCGGGCAAGCAGATGGCCGCCGGCTGGATTCATCTGGTCTTTTTTATGGGGTTGCTGAGTGTCAATCTGGGGATCTTGAATCTCTTGCCGGTGCCAGTTCTTGATGGCGGCCATCTGGTCTTTATGAGTATCGAGGCGGTACGACACAAGCCTCTGTCTGAAAGGGTGCAGGTGATTGCCCAGCAGTGCGGGATGGTTATGCTGGGCTCGTTGATG
Source organism: Desulfocapsa sulfexigens (assembly GCA_020721165.1). GTDB lineage: Bacteria > Desulfobacterota > Desulfobulbia > Desulfobulbales > Desulfocapsaceae > UBA2270. The sequence goes on along the minus strand of DYNG01000056.1, from coordinate 4,060 downwards.
ATTCTGGTTTTTTACAATGATCTGGTCAGGATATTCAGCAAGTGAACGGGGTCTTGCCGCTCATTCTCAGTGTTGAGACCGCCAGTTCCTGCTGTTCCGTGGCCTTGACTCGCGGATTCGCAGGGAGTGGCGGGATGGCTGGGGGGGAGGATGGGCAGACGCTGGCCTCCTTATCTCTGAATAGCGGGGTGACCCATTCCCGACGACTGCTGAGTGCGATTGACTGGTTGCTGGCGGAGACGGAAACGGTTCTCTCTCAGTGTGATGCCCTGGCGGTCAGTATCGGGCCGGGCAGTTTTACCGGCCTGCGGATTGGTCTCTCCACCGTTAAAGGTTTGGCGATGGCTCTGCAAAAACCGATGCTGGGAGTCTCTACTCTTGTCGTTCTGGCCTCGCGTTGTCCCCCTTCGCAATTAATCTGCGCGGCGCTGGATGCCCGGAAGAAGGAGGTGTACGCCGGTTTTTACCGTGGTGTCGTGCAGGGAATTCCCCGGAAAATCGGGGAGATTGTGGCAATTGCTCCCCAGCAGTTGGCGGAAGAGATTGTGACAAATGTTGCCGAACCGGTCATCTTTGTTGGTGATGCCGTGCGGGTTTATGGGCAACTCTGGCAGGAACGGCTTGGCGACCGGTTTGTCCGCGCCCCACTGCCCCTGCATTCCCCTTGCGCCGCCTCCCTTGGTCTCCTGGCCGGCCAGTTGTATATTCAGAATCAATTCCTGGATCTGGCCTCTTGCGCCCCCGTGTATGTGCGGGCCTCAGATGCTGAATTACACCTGGGGCGAGCGTTGCGGGAAAATACAGAATAAATTTCAACAGGTGCGGTGAACGGGGTATGATTGTGCGACGGCAGACGAGAACGATTGTCCTGGGCGGGGTTCCAGTGGGTGGACACAGTCCCATCGCCGTCCAGACGATGACCAATACCGATACTCGTGATGTGGAGGCCACCGTCGCCCAGATTCATGGCGTGGAAGCGGCTGGATGTGAGCTGATTCGAGTGGCCGTTCCTGATGAAAAGGCGGCGGCGGCCCTGACGGCCATTCGGGCGGCGATTTCTATTCCCCTGATTGCCGATATCCATTTTGATTCACGACTGGCGGTGGCGGCGCTGGAGCATGGGGCCCAGGGCATCCGCATCAATCCCGGCAATCTGGGAGGGCCGGACAAACTGGCTCGGGTTGTGGCGGCGGCCAAACAGCATGGGGCGCCGATCCGGGTGGGGGTCAACAGTGGCTCCATTGAGAAGGATCTGCTCAAGGCGCATGGGTATCCCCGTCCCGATAATCCAACCGCCCTGATCGAAAGCGCCCTGCGCAATGTCCGGCTTCTGGAAAAGCAGGGGTTTACCGAGATCAAAATCTCCATCAAATCCTCCGACACCCTCACCACCGTGAGCGCCTATCAGGCCTTGGCCAAACAGACCGATTATCCCCTGCATCTGGGCGTTACCGAGGCTGGCGGGCTGATCGCCGGAACCGTCAAATCAAGCGTTGCCCTGGGCATCCTTTTGTATCAGGGGATTGGTGATACCTTCCGCATCTCTTTGACCCGTGATCCGGTGGAGGAGGTGCGGGTGGCCTTTGAACTGCTTCGTTCCCTCAAAATTCGAGAACGAGGGCCAGAGCTTATCTCCTGTCCCACATGCGGTCGAACCCGGATTGATCTTTTTTCCCTGGCCGAGGCGGTTGAACGGTTCGTGCAGACCATGACGAAACCCATTAAGGTGGCGGTGATGGGCTGTGTGGTGAATGGCCCCGGTGAGGCGAAGGAGGCCGATATCGGCGTGGCCGGCGGCAACGGGGTGGGCATTATTTTCAAAAAAGGAAAGTTATACAAGAAGGTGAAAGAGGAAGAACTGTTGTCAGTCTTCCTGCAGGAACTCAAACTTATCGAAGAAGGGCAATAGATGCGTTACTCACAGGCTTTTATCCCCACTCTCAAGGAAACGCCGGCGGAGGCCGAGGTGGTCAGCCATCGTCTGATGTTGCGGGCCGGGTATATTCGGAAACTGACGGCTGGGGTTTATAGTTATCTGCCTCTTGGTCTGGCCGCTCTGCGCAAGGTGGAACAGATCGTTCGTGAGGAGATGAATCGGGCCGGGGCCCAGGAGTTGCTGATGCCGATGGTGCAACCGGCCGATTTATGGCGGGAAACGGGTCGTTATGAAAAATACGGGCCGGAATTGCTACGATTCCGGGATCGTCATGATCGGGAATCCTGTTTGGGGCCGACCCATGAAGAGGTGATTACCGATTTGGTGCGCGGTGAGGTTCGTTCATATCGGCAACTGCCGCTCAATCTCTATCAGATTCAGAGCAAATTCCGGGATGAGATTCGGCCCCGGTTCGGCTTGATGCGGGGGCGGGAGTTCATCATGAAGGACGCCTATTCCTTTGATAAAGATGATGAAGGCGCCAGCATCGCCTATCAGAAGATGTATGCGGCCTATCAGCGCATTTTTACCCGGTGCGGCCTGCAATTCAGGGCGGTGGAGGCCGACAGCGGCAGTATCGGCGGAAACTTCTCTCATGAATTTATGGTGCTGGCCAAGACCGGTGAAGATACCCTGGCTGTCTGCCAGGACTGTGATTATGCCGCCAATGTTGAAAAGGCGGCGATCAATGCTCGTGCCGCTGAACAGGACGACCCCCTTCTTCCCCTAGAAAAAGTTGAGACGCCGGGAAAACGAAAGGTGGAGGCGGTGTGCGATTTTTTGGGAATCAGCGCCGATAAACTGGTCAAGACCTTGATCTATATGGTGACCGGGGTGAGTGAATCAGAGGGGGATGTGAGTTCGCAAGGGTATGCGGTTGCGGTTCTGGTTCGTGGTGATCGTGAGGTGCAGGAGGTGAAACTCAAAAATTTGCTGGGAGCGACGGCCGTTGAACTTGCCGATGATAAGCTGGTTTTTGAGTTAACCGGAGTCCCAACCGGCTATCTCGGCCCGATTGGCCTGTCAATGAAGGTGCTGGCCGACTTTGAGATTGCCGCCCTGCGTAATTTTGTGGTTGGCGCGGGCGAGAAAAATTATCATCTGCAGAATGTGAATATGGATCGGGATTTTGCGGTGGATGCCCTGGCTGATCTGCGGCAGATAGCCGAGGGTGATCCGTGTCCTCGGTGCGGCGGGAGACTGGGCCAGATTGAAGGCATTGAAGTCGGCCATATTTTCAAGCTGGGCACGGTCTATTCTTCTGCCATGCAGGCCGTTTTTCAAGATCATGAGGGGAATGAGCGCCCCCTGATTATGGGCTGTTATGGGATTGGTGTCAGTCGTATTGTGGCGGCGGCCATTGAGCAGAACCATGACGAGAACGGGATTATCTTTCCGGCAGCCATTGCCCCGGTTCAGGTGATTATTCTGAATCTGGGACTAAAGGATGCGGCGATAACGACGGTAGCGGAGTCTTTGTTCGTCCAGTTGCAGGAGCAAGGGCTGACGGTTCTGCTGGATGATCGTGATGAGCGGCCCGGGGCCAAGTTCAAGGATGCCGATCTTCTGGGCATTCCCTTGCGGGTAACGGTGGGCGCACGGCTCAGCAAGGATGGGGTGGTGGAGATTCGTCATCGTCGTGATGGCCAGACGGTGGAACTGCCTCCAGATCAGGTTGGTTCGTACCTCTCCGCCCAGATCGCTGCCGCCATCAATTTACCGGCGTAAAACTGATCAGGACGCCATCGTGACCGCCAGCGAAAATACCTCCAACATTGCTGCGCCTGCGGCTCTGTCAGCAGTCGTGAGTCTGAAAACCATTGCCCGGAGCTATCTTCAGGAGAGTGACCTGGAGGTTATTGATAAGGCCTGGGCGCTTGCCGTCACCGCCTATGCCCATCACCAGCATTTTTCGGGAATGTCCTATCTGGAACATGTGCAGGCGGTTGCCTCCACCCTGGCCTCCATGCACCTTGATCGGGATACCATCGTGGCCGGAATCCTGCACGGGGTTCTTAAACGAGGGGTGAGTTATGAGCAGTTGGCTAAGGATTTTGGCCCCAGCGCCGCCCTGATCGTTGACGGTTGCAGCCGTATTACCAGTGTGCATTATAACAACCAGTT
>DYNG01000055.1 GCA_020721165.1 Desulfocapsa sulfexigens | reverse complement strand
CGCTAAAAACTATCGGAATCGGGCAATCAACTTTCTGTTCATGAGACAGAGGGGCCACCAGATAAACAATCTTTTTGCCAAAAAAATGTTCCCCCCTGTTTTCAAATATCTGGTTTCTGTCCTCTGGCTTCTGGCTTCTGGTTTCTGGCTTCTGTTATTTAGTTTGCTTTCTTGCGCAAATAAGTCGGGGTTTCCAGATAATCATCATTCCACGATTTGGTCTCTTTGGAATTACGGGGGGCATCTTTCCACCGTAATGGAGGAGCCCCATTGGTATCAAAACCATTCGCTCCAGAAGAAACAGGCTGGCCAAAAAGAGGCCGGGGATTCGCCGGAGCAGGAGCAACGGCCGTAGCTGGCACTTCCTGGGTCGTCGTAGCAATCTTCAAAGGCGAACGAACCTCTTCACCCAAGCCCAGCGGTTTATTTTTCGACACCACATTGCCCAGACCGGTCGCAATCACCGTCACCCGCAGCTCATCACCCAGGGTTTCATCATGCAACACCCCCAGCACCACATTGGCCTCATCATCCACCTTGCTCTGGATCAAGGCGGAGACTTCAGTATATTCAGACAGGGTCAGGCTCTCCTGGGTGGCGGAAACATTGATTATCAACCCCCGGGCCCCTTCAATCCCTGTATCTTCAAGCAGGCGGTTGTCAATAGCCCGCTTGGCCGCTTCAAGGGCCCGATTTTCACCGGAGGCAACCCCGGTTCCCATGATGGCCGGGCCGGTTTCGCGCATGACGGTGCGCAGATCAGCAAAATCCGCATTGATGACCCCGTGGCCATTGATCAAATCGGTAATCCCTTTCACGGCCTGCAACAACACATTGTCAGCCAACATGCACATATCAGCGAACTTACTGGTCTTTTGCATCAGCGATAGGAGGCGGTCATTGGGAACCGTAATAATGGTATCCACATTTTTCCGCAATTCTTCCCAGCCCGCCTCAGCATTGCGCATGCGAGCCTTTCCCTCAAATGTAAAGGGTTTGGTGACCACCGCTACCGTCAGGGCCCCCATCTCTTTGCTCACCTTCGCCACCACCGGCGCCGCGCCAGTGCCAGTGCCGCCACCGAGGCCAGCGGCCACAAAGACCATATCGCTTCCCTTGAGGGCGTTTTTTATGTCTTCAATGGACTCATGAGCAGCCTGAGCACCAACCTCAGGCACCATGCCCGCCCCGCCCCCTTTGGTTATACTGGGGCCAATCTGCAATAAAATATCGGCCTTGGATCGTGACAAGTCCTGACTGTCGGTGTTGGCAGCGATAAATTCAATCCCCTGCAACTGCCCCTTGACCATATTATTGATGGCGTTTCCACCCCCGCCACCCACCCCAATCACCTTGATCACTGCAATACCGCTGGTATTTTCCGCCATCCGAAAGGGCATTGTCGTCTCACTCATAATTTCACCCTGAACAGTGAAGCCAGCCTTCCCAGGAGGAGGAGGCTCTCGTTCGTGTTATTGAACCAAAAAATCGGAACAGGACTCGTAAAAATATAGCATCTACGGCCCCTCACTGAAACAAAAAAACACCCCCGCTCACATGATTTTTTTCCACAAGGACTTTATGCGCTGTCCCATGGAAACATCACCGCTCACCTTTTGCGCCCCATGCTGCCGGCCATACGAGATCAGACCGACGGCGGTCGTGTAGCGCGGGTTATAGACATCTTGCGCCCGGCCGCCAATTTTCACCGGATAACCTATGCGAACCGGCAGGTCAAAAATCTGTTCCGCCAGATCCACCAGGTTGGCAAGCAGGGCGCTGCCCCCCGTGATCACCACCCCGCCATTGATCTTGCTCTTTTGTCCAGAATTGATAAGCTCCTGATTGACCATCTCCAGAATCTCCATAATCCGGGCCTGGAGGATATCCACCAGAACCTTCTGGGTGACCTTCCGTGGTTCCCGATCACCAACCGTCGGCACATCCACGACATGATTCGGTTTGATCAGGGAGGCGATGGCGCTGCCATAATCCTCTTTGAGCCGTTCCGCATCAAGAACCGGCGTCCGCAATCCAACCGACAAATCGTTGGTCAGATTATTGCCGCCAAAACCTATTTCACAGGTGTGACGAATGGTGCCATCACAGAACACCGCCAGATCGGTGGTGCCACCGCCGATATCAATCAGGGCCACCCCCAGATCCATCTCCTCGGGACTGAGCGCGGCCGAGGCTGAAGCGATGGATTCGAGCACCATATCCAAAACCTCCAGGCCCGCATTCCGGCAGCAGGTCAGCAGATTATGAACAGCCCCCTGATCTGCGGTGACGATATGAACATTGGTCGCCAGGCGAATCCCGGTCATGCCCCGGGGATTCTGAATGCCGGTATGATCATCCACCATGTACTCCTGCGGAAGCACATGGATAATTTGTTGATTTTCTGAGATTTTTACCGTTTTGGCGGCGATAATAACATCCTCAACATCCGCATCTTTAATCTCGCGACCATTGATGGCATGAATCCCCGGACTGTTAAAACCTTTAATATGATTGCCGGCAATGCCGGTATAGACACTGTGCAACTCACATCCGGCCTGATTCTCAGCCTGTTCCACCGCCTGACGAATGGCCTTGACTGTGGCCTCAATATTGACAACCACCCCCTTCTTGAGGCCGGTCGAGGGCGCCGTTCCCAGCCCGATAATATCAACGCCGTCGTCAAAGACTTCTCCCACCACGCAGCAGATCTTGGTGGTTCCAATGTCAAGACCAACAACGATATCACCCGGGGGGCGCTTCTCGGCTCGTTTTTCTTCATGCCGCGCGGCCTGCTTGTCGGCATTCAGAGTGACAATATCTTTTTCCGCATCTGTTTCCATTATTTCATCCATCTTTTTTCAGTCCATTTTGCTGTGTGCCCACCAGCACCTTATTTTCCAAATAATCCATCCGGATAAACGAAACCTCCGCCATCCCTGTTTCGCCGCCGCTCCCTTCTTTATAGAGCGCCTCTAACACCCGTTTTAAACGGCTGTATCTGGTTCTGATCTCACCTTTCCCCAGATAAATGGGGAAAGGATAATCCGCCAGATACACGGTCAGGCCTTCATCTTTATCAATATGAATCTCCGAAAGATTCTGTAAGGGAAGGTTGGGGTTGTTCTGCCGAACCAATTTCAACAAGGCGCGGGCCTCACTGGTGCGCGTTGGCAATCCTTCCCCCTCTTTGGCCTCTAAGCCGGTGATAACCGGTAAATCCATATCCTGACCCGGTTCCAGGGCCACAAAGGCAACGCCGCTCTTATCGAGATAATAGAGCAGGTTCTGGCCCGCCGTCTCCTGCACAATCAAGGCCTCGGCTTCAAATTCCTGAATCGTTATCACCACCCCATTAGGCCACTGCCGTTCAACCTCGGCGCTGGCAATCCAGGGGTGGGTCCGCAAAATTGCCGTGATATACCCCGAATTCAGGCTGAGCAGGCTGCCCTGATATCTGATGGCCGCCAGTTCACGAATCAGGGCCGGTGTCGTCACCCGACAGCCGATAATGACAATATCCTGAATCTTGAACACTCCTATCCCGGTTACGGCCTGCATCAAAGGACGATACGCCAGCCATCCTCCGGCAGTCAGAACGACCAGGAAACAAAGCGGTATCAACCAGCCCTGTCCCCTTTTAGAGGTCGGCGTGGGCCGAATCTTCAGATCCTTGCGCCGGGCCGCCCGCTGGAACCGGGTACGCAGCCGGCCCAGCAGGCCCGGTTGCGACGACGCCCGTTGGGCATCAGGAGCAATAAAGGACGGGCCGCTCCGAAGTTCGTTCCGCGAAACCGAGGGGTGCCGAGTGTGCCGTTTTCTTTTTTTTCCCCTTGGCCAGAGAGAAAGAAATTTTTCCACAAATTTCATCATCCTCGTTCATCTCTCCCCAGAAAAGATTTATGGCAACCCAAGATACCCAGGGGTCAACGGGAACCCAGATGTCTTACCAACCCAGAAAATGGACCTCGGGCTCCAACGAAACCCCACTCTCGGCCAGCACCTTTCCCTGTATTCTTGCCATCAACTCCAGGACCTGCGCGGCGGTCGCCCCCCCGCAATTCACGATAAAATTGGCATGTACCGGTGAGACCCTGGCCCCGCCCACCTGCGCCCCTTTCAAACCGCTGGCCTCAATCAGACGACCCGCCGCCTCTCCATCCGGATTTTTGAAAAAAGAGCCGGCGTTTCCCCCTTCCCTGGGCTGTTTAGCCTGGCGCTGCTGATGATACTGCTGGCAGCGGGCGCGAATCTGCTCCTGCTCCCCCCGCCCGCATTTCAGCTCCACCTCAAACAGCGCCCACTCCTCTTCGCCGCCCTTATGGGCCTGCTGATAATCATGCCATATTCGATAGCCAAAATGCAACTCCGAACGAAGACGGGTCTGAATTCGGCCACCGGCATCAATAAAAGACAGCGAATGCAGCACGGCCGCCAGCTCGCTGCCCCAGGCGCCGGCATTCATCACCACGGCCCCGCCCACCGTTCCCGGGATACCAACGGCAAACTCCAGGCCCGTCAGGGAGTGTTCCGTGCACCAACCCACCAGTCGGGCCAGACTGCAAGCGGCCCCCACTCTGAGGATGACCACCGAATCATCCGCCTGCGTCTCGCATTGCCTGGCAATCCCGGCAAACCCTTTGTCCAGCAGCAGAATCACGCCGTCATAACCGGCGTCACTGACCAGCAGATTCGTTCCCTTGCCTATGACTCGCCAGGGGATCCGGGCGGCGCGCAGAAAAAGGAGCACAGCCTGTAATTCCGACACCGTGTCAACAAGCGCCAAGGCCGCCGCTGGCCCGCCAATGGCAAAAGAGGTATAGTCCCGCAGCGGACAGTCCCAGAAGATCGCTCTTTTCACCAGCCCTTGCAGGCCCGCCTTTACCCCCTCCTCCATCATGCCCGATCAGGCCCGGAGCAGGCGGCCTGCCGGGTCAGCAGCTCCACTAATGTTTCCCCCACCCGCACAATATTGCCCGCTCCCAGAGTCAACACCAGATCGCCTGCGGCCAACAGGGGCAAAACCTCCTGGGCCAGAGTCTCCACCGAGGCCCTGAAATGGGTGTGCCGCTGCCCGTGCTGGTGCATGTCCCGCAGCAGCGACTCGCTGCTGAGCCCGGCGATGGGCGATTCACTGGCGGCGTAAATATCGGTCATCACCAGCACGGCCGCCTGATGAAAGGCGGTCAGAAACTCCTTGTACAAGGCTGCTGTCCGGCTGTAGCGATGGGGCTGAAACAGGACCACCAGCCGTTTCTCCGGCCAGGCCTCCTTGAGGGCGGCCAGGGTCGCCCTGATCTCGGTGGGATGGTGGCCATAATCATCCATCACCGTGATGGCGCCCACCTCACCCTTCACCTGCATCCGGCGCTGCACGCCGCCAAAGCTGCCCAGGGCCTCGGCAATAATGGCAAAATCAATCTCCAATTCCAGCCCCACACAGATAACGGCCAGGGCATTATAGACATTATGTCGTCCGGGCAGGCCCAGATGAATCTCGCCTAATTTTTCCTGGCCCTGGCAGACCATAAAACGAGTACGACCCCCAGCGGCCTCGATATGCTCGGCATGAATATCGGCCTGGGCCGTCAGGCCATAGGAGATGATGCGCTTGTGGATGGACGGCAAAAGATCGGCAATATGGGGATCATCCAGACACAGAATCACGGCCCCATAAAAGGGAATCCGGTCAATGAATTCCAGGAACACAGATTTTATGTGCTCAATATCCCGATAATAATCGAGATGCTCCCGATCAATATTGGTCACCACCTCCAGCGCTGGCGACAGTTTCAAGAAGGAGCCGTCACTCTCGTCGGCCTCGGCCACCAGAAATTCACCCTCACCCAGCTTGGCATTGCCGCCCAGACTATCCACCTTTCCTCCCACCACAATCGTGGGGTCAAGTCCGGCCCGGCTCATCATCCAACTCACCATGGAGGTGGTGGTGGTCTTGCCATGACTGCCAGCGATGGCAATCCCAAATTTTTTCAGCCGCATCAGCTCGGCCAGCATCTCGGCCCGCTTAATCACCGGAATCCCGGCGGCACGAGCCGCCAGCGCCTCCGGGTTATCGGCGGCGATGGCCGATGAT
>DYNG01000054.1 GCA_020721165.1 Desulfocapsa sulfexigens | reverse complement strand
GAAAAATCTCATTTGGTCTCTCGGTGCGGGGATATTTTTATCGGCCTTTTGGAACACCCGAGAAGAGTCTATCTGGATAATGCCCTCCCTGATAACTCTTTTTCTGGGTGCATTTATTGCCATGCGCCACCTGCCCCGTGCCAAATATTGCGTTTTTATCGGCCTCACAATTCTGCCATTTTTGATATTATTCAGCACAAACTATACATTAAAGAAAATAAATGAGACACACTATGGAGTCTTTGCAACTATTGAGCTCAACACCCCTGAGTTCAAGTCGGCGTATGGCGGATTACTCGGTATCAACTCCGACAAGTGGCGGCAATTTTATCCTGTTGTCAAAGAAGTTCGCGCCAGTGTGTATGCGGTAAGCCCTGCTTTTCGGGAGCTTCAACCGTTTATAGAGGAGGGCACGGGAAAGAAATGGCGCGATTTTATTAGTTCTGATGATATCCCCGCCGCGTTTTTCATCTGGGCCTTCCGGGATGCTGTTGCCTCGGCAGGGTATTATAAAGATGGCCCCAGCACACTCCGTTTCTATCAAAAAATAGGCGATGAAATCAACCAGGCCTGTAACGCGGGAACGCTTGATTGTAAGGCTGGCGCAACCTCACTTATTCCCGCCTGGCATCGTGAGTATAACAAGCTCCTACTCCCCACCTTCGCTTCTGTTATGAAGCAGATGCTTAGCTTCCGAAATTTTTCTGCCCTCACGGAAGGATTCAGAAGTCAGGCGGATCGAAATCTCAGGGTTGCCTACGAGACCGTAACACGGGGAAAGTTATTATCCACTCACCCTGAGGACCGAACAGAAGTTCTTGAGTTCCACCATCACCTCAACAAAGAAAAAACAAAAATTCTCAATGACATTGGATCCGGATATAAACTCATTATTCTTCCCTTATTTATCCTGACACTACTTATGTTTTTCATCATTATCGGCAAAAGCATTATCAAAAGAAGTTTGTCGTTTTTTACCATTGCCAGCGGCGCTGCTTTGGCAGGCATTTTTTCTATTGCGGCCATTCTCACCCTGTTGGCGATCACTTCCTATAGTGAAATTCAACGAGCGATGACCTCCTCCTACCCCATGGTACTCCTCTTTATTGTGACGGTTATTCTTGATGTGTTCGATAGACTCTCCCCGCTTCCCGAGGCAGAAATAAAAGAATGAGCCCAATTCTTCTGAGCATTGACCTGGAAGACATACGCGACGGCGTCAAGAATGGTTCGAGTTACCGAGACAATATTGCTGAAAGCACCAGACAATACCTCAAACAATTCGAGCACTGGGGGGTCAAGGCCACATTTTTTGTTGTGGGGAAAATAGCTCGTCGTTATCCGCAACTCATCGGCGAAATTATTGAGGCAGGCCATGAACTGGCCTGCCATGGCGATGTTCATGCACAACTTGACAAACTCAACCCGCAGAAGTTTCGGGAAGATCTCCAGAGGAATGTGGCGGCTCTGCGAGAGGCCGGCGGAAGAGAGATCCGAGGTTTCAGGGCGCCAACCTTTTCTCTGACAGAACAGACATCCTGGGCCCATGAAGTCCTGGCGGATCTTGGATTCACATATTCCAGCTCTGTATTGCCAGCAAAAAGCCCGCTCTATGGATGGCCAGGATTCGGGGAAGGTACTCGAGAGGTGCAGAAAGGATTGTGGGAAGTACCGGTTACCTTACACGAGATTCCCGGCCTGTCCACCCCCATTGCCGGGGGGGTGTATTTCCGGGTCTTGCCATTTCCTCTTACCAGATGGGCAATCCAGCAAAAACTCAAGAAAGGACAGCCTGTTGTCACCTACTTTCATCCTTACGACATTGATACCAGGCAGGAATGGTTTATCCACTCTGCTCTACAAGAGAAAAAATATTTGAATTTCCTGATGTATATAGGGCGAGCCAAGGTTCTTGGCCGGCTTGACAACTTACACAAGTCATTCCCCTTTCAATCTTACGGGGACTATATTCACTCCGTGCAGGCCGAATCTTCATTATCTTCCAGTGAGAAATTCTGATGTTTTCTGATGAGCGCCAGTTGTTCGGCAATGAGTCCCAGGAAAAAGAAAATCAGGCCCGTGACAAATAGAAAAAGTGTTCCGACAGAAAAACTTTCACCCCTGAGCAAAATAGGAATTCCCCATATCCCACTGAACAGCAAAAAGAATAAAGATGGCGGCAAAAAAATCCGCATGGGGTTAAACAGGGTCACAATATGAAGAATGGCCATTACGGTATCAATCGCTGTTTTGGTATTGATCGTTGATTCCCCGGTTGTTCTTGGCAGCACCGTGATCGGATATTCGGTCACCAATCGCATCTGGTTAATAAAAACCAGGGTGATGATATCGCTGAAGGCCATATTATCAGGACAGAGTTGCATACACTTCTTAACTAAACGAGTACGATAAATCTTCATCCCGGAATTCAAATCCTGTATATAGATAGGCATTAGTAAGTTAGCAATAAAACGAATCAGGCCCTTTCCTATTCTTCTATACCAATTTTCCTCATACTTCTTTCTGCTCCCGATAGTCATGTCCGCATCATCGCTCCGAATCGCATGATACAATGTCGTCACATCCTCAAGCCGGTGCTGGCCATCGGCATCTATCGTTATAACGAACGAGGTTTTCGCCGCATTAATTCCCGTTTTTATTGCGCCCCCATACCCACGATTCACCTTGTGATGCAATGCGGTAAAGCCAGGCTCGTCCTTATATTGTGCCAATAATTCTCGAGAACGATCCCGCGACTTGTCGTCAACCATAATAAGCCGGCATCCATTCGTCCGACAGTACTTTATAAGTTCCGGCAGAAAAGAAGGCAGTGCGTCCTCTTCATTATAAACAGGGATTACAATCGTCAGATCATTCATCTATCCATCACACCAAAAATATTTATAAAAGACTGGCAAGCAGCAAGTTAAAAACTTGCTGGATACAACAGACTTCTCAGGGCCAAGCCTTTCGGGAACTTCACTTCGTTACGAAGCCATGACAGGCCGGTTCTTTATCTTGTTGCCTCGTCAATTGCCGAGGGCCGAAGGGCGCCATTTTCTCACCTCCGGATCAAGGACTTTGGGAAGTCATTGTCATGATCAAGAGAGCATTGGCAACTGACAGCGAAAGGAACAGAGCAACGCTGATATCGTTCGCTCCATAAATTCAGATGGCTGTATCGCTAAAACACTGTGGTACACCCACAGATGCGGTTGCGGAACCCAAAGAAAAACACCCACGAACAGCGCTATCGTTTCTCACGGAATCGCTGCATTCTTGTATATATTCTTGCCAATGGCTCTTCATAACGGACCAGAATCGGGAAGATAAATCGGCCGTAATTATGGCTCAGCCATAGAATAATCAGGCAACGCCATCCCGGCCCGCCGCCCCAATTACCAAGGGGAATTATTCTGGAGAGGGCAAACAACCTGCCGCTTCTCCCGATTTCCATCCCGGTCGGCTGAAAAAATCTATCCCGAACCTTTTCTTGCTTCATTGCCCTTTCACTCCTCTGGACATTAACGCATTGCTCCCAGAAGCCTGTCATAACTGGAGAGCCGCTTGCATGCACAATCATCTTTTCGGCCAAAATCGCGCCGTTCTCTCAGCCAAATTTATCAAGAGAATATCGTAGAGTACCATCAATTTGGTTGCGGAAACGGCATCCATAAGAAAAATCCCCCTCACAACATCGCCTTGATCAGGCCTATTTTCACGACCATCTGAAGGGGTGCCCCTGCTTCTCTTTGCAGAAAACAATGTGTAAATCAAGCAAGTTGGCGACAACTCACCATGTTTTCTCAAAAGAAAAGCAGATCCATCCCGTTACGGCCTCCCCCAGTATGAGGGCAAACAGATTGTTTCTTATATAATATCAATCAGTTGTGTAATATCGCCTGTCAGAATAGCAACAGGCGCAAAGAAGACCGGGCAGCTCCAAGAAACAGGAAGAAATCATACTGAATGTCTGTTCTGATTGCAATGGCAGAATCCCCTTCGACCGCCAACCTGGCCTGATCCCATGAGAGAAATTCTTCTATTCCAACCAGAATCGCCATTGCTGGTCTCGCAAAAGATTGGTAGAAACCCAAGGAAGATCGGCTACCTGGTTGAATGACAAGGGGAAGATTTGAGAAAAAGCCGATCCTGGGAATATTGCGAGTCCACCATCATTCATCCCTCCCGATTCGCCCCCATTTTGCTATAATAACAATGTCGTTTGGCTGGCGGACGAAGCACTTACAGTCAACCTGAGGAAACTGGCTCTTCAGGCCTGCAATCGGTTGGATTTGAGTCAAAGCTCTCCTTTGATGTCTTCAGATTATGAGAAAAACGCTGCGCTGCCGGGATGACGGCAGTTTTACTCTGATCCAGTTTACCGACACCCATTTTGAAAATAGCGAACCCGAAAACCAGCGGACCGCCGCCCTCATGGAGCAGGTGTTGGAAACCGAGCCTGCTGACATGGTGATCTTTACCGGCGATGTGCCGGGGCCGACATGCCATCACCCCAGAGAGGCCTGGGCCATAGCCACCGCCCCGCTGGTGCGCCGCAATCTGCCCTGGGCTGCTGTCTTTGGTAATCATGACGACGAAGGCGGCCATGCCACCAGATCGGAACTGCTGGCCATCCAGCAGGCTATCCCCGGCTGCCTGACCCGGTCAGGCCCCGCATCTCTTTCCGGCGTGGGCAACTTCCTGCTGCATGTTCTCCGGACAGATGGCCTGGGCAAAGCGGCTTCGTTTTGTTGCCTGGATGCCAACAGTTATGCCGAAAGCCCCGTTGGCAGTCATGGCTGGGTCCGCGATAACCAGATCCGCTGGTTCCGTCGGGCTATTGAGCAGTCCCATCCCGGACAGGCAACCGATCCGACTCCACCAGTGCTGGATTTCCTTCATATTCCCCCGCCAGAATTTGACGAAGTCTGACAACTTGGCCTCTGCAGTGGCGAGAAAAACGAGGCCGTCTGCTGCCCGCTTATCAATACCAGACTCTTTGCCGCCAAAATCCGGAAAATCGCTGCCTCCCGTGCTTGGCTCACCCTCTGATTCTCTTCCTCTTCACCTCGTTGCAATCAGAAGGCCAGGTTTCCAGCAGAGAAGACCTCGCTCCTCCTTCCAGCCTCGCCCTTTCCTCTTCAAAACCTGTCCATCCGCCTACATCCCCACCAGCGGCAGATACTGCGGGTTCCAGCGCATTTTGTGAATGAGCTGCTTCATGCGCGTCTCGTCCTGATTGTGCTGGAAGGTAGCGTAAACGCAGGAACGATCAACTCCTTCCAGCACCGCCTTCATGGCCACAGCCAGGGCGACCTTGGCGCTGACCGCCTTCAGGGTTGCAACCGCCGGCACCAGCATCCCCTCTTCCCTTTCGGCACGACTGACACAATCAGAAACCGCATGGGCGGCGGCGGTGAAGAATGCGGGGCGCACCTCGCGAGCCCCGGAGGCCAGCACTCCCAGGCCCATGCCGGGGAAGACAAAGACATTATTGCATTGGCCGGTGCGTCGGAGTTGGCCGTTCACCGTTACCGGGGCAAAGGGGCTGCCAGTGGCCACCAGCGCCTTACCGTCAGTCCAGTCGTAGATATCTGCGGGAACGGCCTCGGCCATGCTGGTAGGGTTAGACAGGGGCATGATCACCGGTCGTTCATTCTTGGCCGCCATCTGCCGTACCACCTCTCGGGTAAAACAACCGCCCTGCCCCGAGGTGCCGATCAACACCGTCACTCCGGCATGCTCGATGACCTTGGCCAGGTCATGATTCTTCTTGTCCTGCAGCCAGGCAAAGGCCTTCTTGTCCTTGGCGAATTTTTGCTTATAGGGCTCAATGTCGCGATCTGTCGTCACCACCCCGCGTGAATCCAGGGTGAAGATCCGGGCCCGGGCCACAGCAGTATCCATACCGGTGTCAAGAAGCGCGGCCTCAATCTGGTCGGCCACCCCGATTCCCCCAGCCCCGGCCCCGTGGATGAGAAAGACCTGGTCGGCAAGTTTGGTCTTTTTGATCTTCATGGCCGTGAGGATGGCGGCCAGGGTAATGGCCCCGGTGCCCTGGATATCGTCATTAAAGGAGATCAGGTCATGGAGATAGGTGTCACGGATGGCCAAGGC
>DYNG01000053.1 GCA_020721165.1 Desulfocapsa sulfexigens | reverse complement strand
AGTGACATCCTTACTCTCCAATCCGCCTGCGACTCTGGATATTCTCTGGCAGGACGATCGTTTGCTGGCCATCAACAAACCGGCCGGTCTTGCCATGCATCCGGCTGCCGAGGTGGATGAAAACCTGGCGGATGTTGCATCTGCATGGCTTTCCGGGCATTCAGGGCACCAGTGCCGCGCCTACCCGGTCAACCGCCTTGACAGGGGGACATCAGGGGCCGTGCTTCTTGCAACAAGCTCATCCAATGCCGGTGTTATGGGGAGACAGGTCAAGGAGGAGGGGCTTGGAAAGCTCTACCTTGCGGTTGTTGAGGGGACAATAAAAGGTGACGGCAGAATAGATGAACCGCTGGACGGGAAGGAGTCATCTACATCCTTTTACAGCCTTGCCTGCAGCTCCACCCATACGCTGATCCTTGCGGAGCCGCTCACGGGCCGCACCCACCAGATCCGCCGCCACCTGTCCGGCATCGGGCATCCGGTTGCCGGAGACATCCGTTACAAGGCAGCGCCGCTTCCTGCTTTACAAGGCTTTGCCCTGCACTCCTTCCGCACTGTATTGCTACATCCGGTTACAGGTGATGAAATTACGATAACCGCGCCTCTGCCGTCGGCTATCAGGAGCCTGATTACAGGTTTTTGCGGCATTGATGAGAGCGGACTGCTGGAGCTGCTAATTGAAGTTGCTACCCGTAAGGTGGCAGCAGACGCCTGAAGCCATGCAGAAGCACCACGACAAGGAACAGGATATTCCTTGCCAGCAGCGCAGGCGCGAACAGCCCCGGGGAGTTCACAACTCCAGAATCCTTCCCCGCCGTTGACAGGGCAGCCGCCCTGCCCAGCCGCTCCATCCACGAAACTGTTCTGGGCCATTCCCACAGATTTTCCAGCCACTCTGCAGGTATGCCAGCCTTGCCAGCCTCTGCTCCGGCTATCCCCCCTGCTATGGCGGCGGTGGTGTCTGAATCGCCGCCGCAACGGATTACAGCCAGCACGGTTGAACGGAAGTCACCACGATGGGAAAGCCAGGCATGCAGGCAAACCGGCACTGTATGCAGGGCGTATCCGCTCACCCCTTTGCCGCAGCCGATTGACTCTGCAAACGCCCCTGTTATCTCCCCCCGGTCAACGCTTGCAAAGGCTCCAGAGATTGCTGCGATGGTCTCATTGGCACTATCTCCGAAGCATTGACGCATCTGCTCCAGAAAGCTGGTTGCGTCAAAATCCCTGCCGGATGCGGCGTAATGAGCGGCAAGGGCAACGGCAAACGCCGCATGTTCCGCCTTCGGGTCTGTGTGGGTAAGCCTTGTGCTTGCCCGCGCCAGCTCCTTCATCAGCTCTGGTTTGTTCCCATACAAGACCCCGATTACAGGCGACCGCATGGCAGGGCCGTTGCCTGCGGAGAAGACCCCTGAGTTTGCAGCAGGAAACCCCAGCCAAAGCTTGATTATCCCCCGCCCGGTGGCAAGCCCCACACCGGCCGGCAGGCCAAGGAGCCAGAAACGCAGGCGCCATGCCAGGCTGCTTCGGAATGAGTCCAGAATCCTGTCAGGCCTGCGGCTTGCCGAGATCAGCGCATTGGCGGTCATGCAGGCATGTTCAGTATCGTCGGAGCAGAACCCCTTGCCCAGGAAGAAATGATAGCTGTCAAGGGCCGGAAAGATCGCCTGCTGTCTCTTCCGGGAGAGCCCCTCTGCGGCAAGCCCCAGCGCGTCACCCACTGCGGTGCCAAGGATGCATCCTGCAGCCGCGTCAGCCAACGGCAATGATGAACTCATCAGTTACCTCCATCCAACATCCCGAACAGTTTAAGTCCGTCCTGATGGTACTTCTCCGCAAACTCCTCATCATCAAACGCCTTTGACTGAAGCTCCATAGCCTCGTCATCCCTCCCGAGATCCATAAGTATGGTTGATTTGGCAAGCCACAGTTCCCTGTCTTCGGGCGAGAGCGAGATGGCCCAGTCCATGGCCGCAAGAGCCTCATCAAGCCTCTTCAGCTGCTGTAGCGCCCATGAGTGGCGCTTGTGGGCCATTACCTTACCCAGATTTGCCTTTCCTTTACAAGCGCTTCCCCGACCATGTATTCTGCATCTGCCTTTCTTGCGGCTGCAAGGCCGGTCTCCAGCTCCCTTCTGGCCTCATCGGTCAGTGTACATCTTAATCCCGCCTCAAAGAAAGGTGTGGCATGCTCAGGGCGGTTGACCTTCATGAACCAGTTGGCCTGGGCAAGCCATTCAGCCCACTCTCCTGCCCCGGGCTGGTCGTTTTAATGCCTCCTTACCTCCCGCATGAGCGGGTCTATGCTGTCCTCAACGCAGTTGCGGAAACGCTTCCAGAGCTTTGCCACCGGATAGATTGTCAGACCCTCAGGAAGAACCATACGGAGCATCGCTGTGTCATCAGGATTCGTCTCATCCTTTTTCCATTCACCGTTGAGCCGCCTGCGGATAACCTCTCCAAAGTATATTCCAAAATTCAGGATGGTCTTCCACTTCCCTTCAGAAGGGCGCCACTTGTCGTTGTCAGGGGATTCCCCCTGCTCACCCCAAATCTCGGTAATGAAGTTGTCAAGGGCAGCAATACTGGCCGGGGTGAAATCCATAAGCTGGTACATGCTGTTTGAAGCGGCTATCTGATCGGCGTGTCCGGCATAATCGAACGGTTTGTCTGTCTGGTCTGTCATGGTTGTCACCCCTTCCTTGCTGCGACGGTTTATATCGAGGAGCCGTTCTTAAGCCTTCCTGTGCCGTTTCTTTGTTCCTTAACTCAATCTTCAGGGTGCGTACTTCTCAAGCGGAAGCTGTATGTAACGGATTGCCAGGTCGGTCATCCGCTCTATCCTCTTTTTCTCCATTTTGTGGAGCCAGTCCCCCATTATGGCCGTTGCCTTGTCCGCATCGGCCTTAAGCACAGTTTCAGCTCTGCTGAAAAGTTCGTCAATCTTTGCAGCTGGAAGCCCTGCAAGTTTTTGCAGGTTCTGCTTTACCTGTCCAAGTTCCTGATCTGGAAGTATTTTACATCTGAAAATAATTCTGAATCGCTCTTGCACTTTTTGTCCTCCCTGAAGATTCAGTTCGTCTTGATCAAATTATACCGCTGTTTTTTTAGGCTGCATCAATGCTTGCAAATAAAAAAAACATGGGTAGACTCAAAGCTGATTACAAAAAGCTTTCAGGAGGAAGAAAATCATGTCGTTCAAATACTTGAGTATTGTGATTTTGGCCTTTGCAATACCCACACTATGCCATGGCGCTACAATCCAGAAGGTTCCTGTCCAGTCAAGGTTAACAGGTGTCACGGTCTACCAGGACCGCGCACAGACCGTTCGCACAGCATCGCTCAATCTGAAGCCGGGGACACACCTGATTGCCGTTGAAGGACTTCCCGTCCTTTTGCAGGATGACTCCATCAGGGTTGAAGGTTCAGGCACAGCCCGCGTAACGATTGCAGGTATTGATGTAAAGCGGAAGTTCCTTGAGCAGACTTCGGAAAAAAGGGGCAAGGAGCTTGAGAATGAAATGCGTGCTCTGGAACGGAAGATCGGCAGCCTTGACGCAAAAAAGGCCGGGATAGCGGCCCAGAAGTCATTTCTCGAATCCATAAAGGTTGCATGGGGGGACAGGATCTCCAAGGAGCTGGCCATAGGCAAGCCTTCCTCTGCAGAGCTAATGGATGCAGCCGGATTTGTGGGATCAGGCATAGCAAAGGCAGAGGAGCAGTTCAGGGATATTGACGCTGAAAAACGTCAGATAAAAGAGAAGATAGATGCCCTTAAGAGGCAGAAAAATGAGGTCACAGGCTCACTGCGTAAGGAGGCAAAGACTGTTGAAATAACTCTTGATGTTGCAAAAGAGGGGAATTTCAACCTTAATCTCTCAGGCGTTGTCAGCAAGGCCACTTGGGAGCCTGCATACGATGTCCGTCTTGCTCCGGATGGACAGACTGCCGAGATAACCTTCCGCGCCCTGGTACGCCAGCAGACTGGTGAGGACTGGAACAATGTGGCGCTGACCCTGTCAACGGCACGCCCGTCTGCCGGCGGTGCGCCTCCAGAGATGAATCCGTGGAGGCTTTCGCTGTATCGTCCTGTTCCCCCAAGGATGGTGTATGCAGCAGCAATGCCTGCGCCAGCTCCCAGAGCTGAGTCTTTCAGAGCGATGAAAAAGGCTGCAAGACCTGATAATGACGAAAACCTTGCAGGATCCGAAATTTCTGAAGAACCGGCTCCGGCCGACGCAGTCTTCCAGACAGCCCAGGTTTCCACTGAAACAACCTCGGTCAGCTTCAGGATTCCCAAACCTGTTGATGTAACTGGGGACAACAGCCAGCAGAGTTCTGTAATATCAATAGACAGGGTACCTGTTACAACTGAGTATGTGGCAGTGCCCAAGCTTTCCCCCTCTGTCTACCTGACGGCGGAGCTTGTCAACAAGGCTGCCTGGCCCCTTCTTCCGGGGCAGATCAAGATATTTACCGGCAATACCTTCATTGGTACAGCCATGATGAAGAAGGTTGCCGCAGGCGAAAAATATGTCCTGCCGTTTGGAAGCGATGATCAGGTGACGGTCAAGAGGGAAGAAAAGAAGCAGCACAAGGAAGGCGGTATGTTCGGCAGCAGCCGGATGGGGTATCTATACAAGGTTGAGGCCAACAACTTCCGCAAGGAGCCCCAGACTCTGACAGTAAAGGATCAGATCCCTCTCGCAGGAGATAACGAGATCAAGGTTTCTCTTGAAGAGGCTCTGCTTAAGCCCACCGAAAAGAAGGATGACGGAACTGTTCTGTGGAAGCTGAAGATGGCTCCTGGCGAGAAGAAGGAGTTCAGCTACGAGATTCTGGTGGAGTATCCAAAGGACAGAAAGATAAGTGGTTTGTAGATAGGGTTGTAATATATTGATCAAAAAACGGGACGCCCGCAAAGCGTCCTGTTTCAGTTTTTTCCGAGTATATCTCCAAGGGCGGAAATCTGGATTCTTTCTGGAAGACTGCTGCCGGTTTCTTTGAGATACAGGGCATTTATTGCAGTAAGAGCTGTATTAAGTTTTTCAATATCAATTATAGCATTACCGGGCAGATGATGGAGTTTAAGAAAATTTTTGGGGCAGATATCAATACGGCGTTCATTATTTTCAAATACGAGAATGGGCAATCCGTGGGTACGGCAAATAATGGGCCTGGCTTCATAGATCAGACAGCGTTCTTCATAAAGTAGCGGACATTTTTCATAACTTTGAAAAGAGGCAAGTCTTTCCATTATTTTCCGCTTCTGTCGGCATGGCAAATTTTCCACAGCCTGGACAATAGCAGCGGCTTCAACAGGAAATACAGATATTGAAAGACAGCATGAAGAGCAGCCTTCATGGCAAGTGAGGGCATCCCCGATAAAACTGGAGATGCCCTCACAAAGTTGATCAACTTTTTCAATAAAAAGCCTGTAATTCCTTAGCTTTTTTTCCACTATATCACTGAATTTTAAGAACTATCTTGCCGAAATGTTTGTCCTCTTCCATCATCCTGTGGGCCTCGGCAACTTCTTCAATATTAAATACCCTTTCAATTATTGGAACGATGGTGCGATCTGCGAATTTCGGAAGCGCTGTTTTGGTGAACTCTGCCACAATTGCAGCCTTGTCCTTGACTGGACGGGAGCGAAGCACTGAACCTATGATCTGCTGACGCTTTACCATCATCAATGCAAGGTTCAACTCAGCCTTGATTCCGCTTATTATTCCGATTATTACCAGACGGCCTGCATATCCCAGTGAGTTCATGTTTGGGGCAAGATATTTTGCTCCGACATGATCAAGAATGACATCAGCCCCCTTCTTGCTGGTAAACTCCTTTACCGCCTCGGAGAAATCGGGGGTTGTTGTAAAATCAACCACCAGATCAGCCCCCATGGCCTTAACACGATCAATCTTGCTCGGATGGGCCGTAACTATAATTTTTGTATCTGGCACAAGGGCCTTGCAGAGCTGGACTCCGGCCATATTTACCCCGCCGCCTCCGCCGTGGATGATAACGGTGTTTTTGTCCTTAAGACCTCCGATCATGAAGATGTTTGAAAATGCTGTAATGTATGATTCACATACACAGGCAGCCTCTTCAAAGGACATGTTTTCAG
>DYNG01000052.1 GCA_020721165.1 Desulfocapsa sulfexigens | reverse complement strand
CTGGCTGGCATAGTTTACCGTATGCAGGGGGGGGGCAGTCAGGACCTTTTCCGTTGAAAAGAGAGCCAGGGTGGTTTTGGTGCCGCCAATATCACCGGCTAAAACCAGGTCGTTGTCCGTCATGGGGAATCATTGCATTCAAGGTTGAGTTCATCTGCTCGACTGTCACTCCATTGCTCAATCAGGCGAGTTCGTTGTTCGCTGTGCTGTTCCCTGTCAGAATCCTTGGTCTGCCTCGATGGTGAATGACAATTTTTTCGTTGCACGAGACCTATGGTGACAGGATTAGCGTTTGCGCCGATGCTTCACTGGCAGGATTTTCAATTGTTCCCGATATTTGGCCACAGTTCGG
Source organism: Desulfocapsa sulfexigens (assembly GCA_020721165.1). Lineage (GTDB taxonomy): Bacteria > Desulfobacterota > Desulfobulbia > Desulfobulbales > Desulfocapsaceae > UBA2270. The sequence continues at coordinate 5,864 of DYNG01000052.1, read as the reverse complement.
CGGGCGATTTTGATGTTCGCTGCTTTGAGGGTGAGAGAAAGTGCGTCATCAGTGAGGGGGTGTTGTGGATCTTCTTCCTTGATCAGTTTCCGGATATGCTCACGAACCGACTCGGCGGCCAGGTCTTCTTCTCCGGGCCTGCCAATGGCGGAAGAGAAAAAGTATTTCAGTTCATAGATGCCCTGCGGGGTGTGCACGAACTTATTGGAAGTGACACGGCTGATGGTGGATTCGTGCAGACCGATATCGTCAGCGACATCTTTGAGGATGAGGGGTTTGAGGCGGGTGGGGCCATATTCAAAGAAATCGCGTTGAAATCTGATGATGCTTTCCATGGTTTTAACAATGGTTCGCTGTCGTTGGTTTAGAGATTTCAAAAACCATTCGGCCCCCAGAATCTTTTCTTTGATGGCCTCGGCGGGGGAGCCTTTGACAATCGCCTTGTCTTTGCGCAGAAGCTCTTTGTATTCATGATAATAAGATGACAATTTCAGGTGGGGAAGATCGTCATCGTTGAGCTGGATGATAAATTCATCGCCGATTTTTTTGACAAAAATATCAGGAACAATATAGCTGGTGGTTTCCTGGGCGTAGGGCAGGCCCGGATAGGGCGTCAGTTCTCTGACGATGAAGGCGATGGCCCGCTCAATCTCGGGCTTCCGGGCATCGGTGGCCTTGGCAATGGCGGTGAGGTTTTTGTTATAAATATCTTCCAGGTGATGAAGGACGATTTCGGCGGCCAGCGACTCGCCCATGCCCCGTCGTTCGAGTTGCAGAAAGAGGGATTCCTGGGCATTTCTGGCGCCGATGCCGGGTGGGTCAAGCTCCTGGACCAGTTCCAGCATGTATTCGGCGGAATCATGATCACAGCCGGTGGCGGCCATAATTTCCGGCAGATCCACCTCCAGAAAGCCATATCGGTTCAGATTACCGACGATAAAAAGGGCAATGTCCCACTCCTCAGGATCGTGGATATGGCTGGCCAGTTGCCATTGGAGATATGCGGAAAGATTCGGCTTTTCAGAGATGAAATCAAACTGGCTGGGGGCGTCGGCGGCTGGTGTTTCATGGGTAAAGGAGAAGTTGTCATTGTAGCTGTCGCTGCCGCTCTCACGGACCAGATCGTCAAACGAGTTTTCGTAATCTTCCCAGTTGGTTTCCGGTAGGGTGTCACCAACCGCGACCGCTGGGGTGAAATCACCCTCCTGGTCGGTTCCTGGCGGGGTCTCCACTGCTGACAGGCTTTGGGGATTGCTCACCTCTTCTGCGCAGGTGAAATCTTCTTCCAGGGCGGGATTCTGTTCCAGTTCCTCCTGCAAGGCTTGGGCAAGATCCTGTCGGTTGAGCTGTAAAAGCCGAATGGCCTGCCGAAGCTGCATGGTCATTGCCAGCTTTTGGGTCAGCTTAAGCTGTTGTCGCAGTTCCAGGGCCATGAAGATTCAGTTCCAGAGGGGGGGCATTTACATGCTGAAATTTTCACCCAGATACGACTTACGGGCGACTTCGCTGGCCACAATATCATCGGCCACACCGCTGGTGAGGATACGGCCTGCATTCATGATATAGGCAAAATCGCAGACTTGCAAGGTCTCACGGACATTGTGATCTGAGATGAGCACCCCAATACCTTTGTCTTTCAAGCCGATGATGATTTTCTGGAGATCGGCCACGGCCAGGGGGTCAATGCCGGCAAAAGGCTCGTCCAGCAGAATGAAATGGGGGCGGGTGGCCAGGGCCCGCATAATCTCGACCCGCCGTCGTTCTCCGCCTGAAAGGGCGTGGCCTTTATTGTGGCGTAGATGCTCAATTTTCAAATCGGCCATCAACTCGTTGATGCGGTTGTTGATTTCGTTGCGGGGCAGGCCCAGTGGTTCGAGAATAATGCGCACATTTTCCTCCACGGTCAGCTTTTTGAACACTGATGGCTCCTGGGCCAGGTAGGAGATGCCTTTCAGCGCCCGCTGGTGGATCGGGAGTTGGGTGATGTCTTCGTGGTTGAGAAGCACCTGGCCGCTGTCGGGACGGATAAATCCGGCAATAGTGTAAAAGGTGGTTGTTTTTCCGGCACCATTGGGGCCCAGTAACCCAACTACAATCCCGGTATTGACCTGGATATTCACACCCTCGACCACGGTCCGGCTGCGGTATCGCTTGATGATGTTTTTGGTTTCAAGTTGGGACATAAGTCAATTGTCTATAAAGGAGTAGCAGGAGAGAGTGCGCAGCCTTTCTTGAAGGGATCGTTTCAATACCTGCCTGCCATCGCTTGAGTAACGAGACTGGCAAGACTGAGGCAGGGGCAAGGCAGCGAGCCATTTTCAGCGAAGTCAAAATTTCGTTTCGATGAGGATTACATGGTTGAAGCGAAAACAAAGATGGCCAGGAGATGGGAAGCAGGACGGCATCTTGGTCATTTTCGCCCTCCCCTCATCGCAAAACGATATAAAAAACCTCTGGTGTTCTGGCGGTCGTTTTTATTTGGGAATCAGGGTGGCATTCACCCGCCCGCCCGGCTGGCCTTCTGTGCCGACTTTTCCAGGCACCACTTCCGAGCGTCCCTCATCTAAATAATAGACAATGGTTTCGCCGGAGACCTGATTTTTTCCCTGCCAGGCCTTGGCATTGCCAGTGAGGATCACCTTTCTTTGCGAGGCCAGATAATCCATGGCTTTGCCGGTTCCCAGCCAGTCGCCCTTCGTGATTTCCACCGATCCCGTGCAGTGAACCTTTTCCACATCCTGATTGCCATCACCCTTCTTCTTTTCACTGTAGAAGACCGTCATTTCCTGTGAGCGAATGCGTACATCTGCTTGAGTCGCCAGGACATTGCCGGAAAAAAGAACACTGTTTTTTTGCTCCAACGAGACCATGCGGTCGGCCTCAATGTTAATGGGCGCCTTCTCGACAGACCAGGAAGGAGAAGAAAGCACCAGCGGGAAGAGGAACAGAAGAGCGGAGGCAAAATGGCGGATGAAAGATCGTCGTGACATGAGGATATACTCCTGTGCAAATAAAAACTTTATGGGGAGGGCGGGAAAAAGGCTGAATCACTATCGTGTGCCCCGATCCTTCTCAAAGGGGTCACGCCGTCAATGCAAATATCAGGCCTATATTACTTCGCGGGATGTAAAATGTAAAGGTACGCATGGTCATGGACAGAAAATATCTGGGGCGGGAAGAGGGATCAGGGGTGATAGCCAGCAATTCGGAGGATAACCGCATTGGCGATGGTCAGCCCGAAGATGCCGGTCAGCGTGGGCAGGCTGCCCAGGTGGCGACGAGTTCGTCCACGATCAACAAAGGGGGCTTCGTCCTCATCGTTGGCCAGTGGGTCATCATCAAAATGCCAGGAGACCGGCTCGGTGGAGAAGACGCAGGAGATGCCCCGTTCAACCCCGCTGCGCCGGAGTCGCTGGCGCAATCGTTTGGCCAGCGGACAGCATCTGGTGTCCATGAGATCGGCCCTGCGAATGAGAGTCGGATCGGAACGAAGGGCCGCGCCCATGGAGGAGATCACCGGAATCCCGGCAAAATAGGCGGCGCCAAGGAGTTGCGCCTTGGGGTTCAGGGAGTCAATGGCATCCACCAGCATATCCGGGGCCGGGGTCAAAATTCGTTCCGCGCTGGCCGCATCGGCAAAGAGCGGCAAGGCCTCCACCTGGACGATGGGGTTGATGAGGGTTATCCGCTCGCGGGCCGCTTCCACTTTGAGTTGGCCCAGGGTGGTTTCCAGGGCCATGATCTGGCGGTTGATATTGGAGAGGTGAATGGTGTCAAAATCCACCAGCCGCAAACTGCCAATACCGGCGCGGGCGAGGCCTTCGGCAACATGGCCGCCAACCGCGCCAAGGCCGACGATGGTGACCCGGCTCTGTTGCAGGCGCTGAAAGCCCTCTTCACCGAGGAAGGATCGTGTGCGCGAAAATCTTGCCATTGTTCCAGACCTGTTGAGAAAATTCGGGCAGGGGGATACCGCGCAGGGCGGCGGCCACCTGGTAGAGGTGACTGATGGTCGTTGCTTCAGGAGGCGGATCGGGCCGGCTGGGATGACAGGCTGTATCGGTTTCCAGCAGGAGGCGGGTCAGCGGGGCGGCGATAAAAAGAGGATGAAGCTGGCGGTTGCTGATGAGCCGGGGTGAAAAGGAGATGAAACAGCCCAGGGCGAGGAGCCGCTGCATGATTTCCAGGGAGCCGGAAAATGAGTGCAGCATGATGGCCGGTCTGGGGGCGGCAAGTGCTTCCAGGATCTCCAGCAGCCGGCCCCAGGCCTTGACGCAATGGATGACCAGAGGGCGATGCAGCTCCACGGCCATGCTGAGTTGGGCCAGAAACACCTGCTGTTGCCGGTCAAAATTGACGGGACAGCTCTTGTCCAATCCGGTTTCACCAAGGCCCGCCGGATTTTTCTGCAACAGGAGAAGAAGCCGGCGCTCCCATCCCGGGGTCACCGTTTCGGCAAACCAGGGGTGAATGCCCAGAAAAGGGATAATGGCGCTCTCTGGTCCGGCCAGGTTAAGCGCTACTCGCCATTCCGGCTCGCAGGTGGTGTTGCAGAAATAACGGCCAGTATCGGGTAGATCCAGCCCTGGCCACCTGCTGTCTCGCTCACTGGCCAGGGCGGATGCGGGAAGGTGGCAATGGCTGTCGAGAAGTCGGGCACGAACGAGAGCTTGCATTCATTCAGTCCAGGAAAAAAGGCGGGCGGCGATGGTCAGACAGATGGCGGTAATCAGGAGCAAGGCCAAACATTCCGTGTGAATATCAGCGAATGATCCTCCGTCATTGATGATCTTGCGGGCCCCGGTCAGCAGGTGGGTCAGGGGGAAGACCAGGGCCAGCTTTTGGAGCCAGACCGGCGCCCCTTCGAGGGAAAACCAGACCTCGGAGAGAAACGACATGGGCCAGGAGATGAAGTTGAGGATGCCGCTGGTGAACTCTTCACTGATGCCACGGGCAGCCAGGACCAGTCCCATCGAACAGAGGCTGAGACCACCCAGGAAAAAAATCAGAAGCAGGCTTAAATAGCTGCCATGGACTTGAAAATGAAAGATTAAATCCGATCCGATCCAGACGATGATGGTGGTAAACAGCAGAAGAAAGATGCGGGAGAGCATCTGGGCGCTCAGGTATTCAAAGGGGGTGAGAGGGGTGGCCTTGAGTCGTTTGAGGGCGCCGTTTTTACGATAGCGGACAATGACGAAGCCGACCCCCCAGAGGGCGGAAAACGACATGTTCATGCCCAGAATCCCCGGAAATAACCAGTCAATGTAGCGAATTTGCTTGCCACTGATGATCTGTTTGTCAGCCACCGATTTTCCCTCCAGAAACGAGGCCAGGAAGAGTTGCTCGGCAATAAGGCCCTGGGGGCTGGAATCGTTGATCCAATACCGATGCAGCTTGGAGTTGCGATCGAGAAGGAGGTCAATCTTGTGGCGCCGCAGTTTTTCTTCCGCCTCTTGCTGGCTGGGAAAGACCAGGAAGCGAACCTGTTTTCCCTGGCGAAAGGCTGGGGGAATGGTGTCGCCTGTCTCCTGGTGGCTGCCATCTTCCTCGTTCTCCCGTGGTAGAGTCATTTGAGCGGTTGTTTCCCAGATGCCAACCTTGAACTGTTTCTGGTCGCTTTCCCCAAAGATCAGGCCAAAACCTACGATGAGCAGGAAGGGGAAGATAAAATTCCAACCAAAGGCGGCCCGATCCCGGAAAAATTCGTAATTACGGGCTACGAACGAGGCCCATATTCGTTTAAGCATCATAACGAGAATGGTGAAATAGTAAAAAGAGGGGGTAGCTCCTTTAAGGGCCTCGGCAGAAATAAATCATCCCATCTTGCTTGTCTTTTCGGCCATCTTCTTCGTCACGGAAAG
>DYNG01000051.1 GCA_020721165.1 Desulfocapsa sulfexigens | reverse complement strand
GGGGCGCAGGTCAAAAGAGGTGAGGGCCGGATCGCCCAGTCCCAGAACGCCGACGGTGGAATTGAGCAGAAAGCGAGTCGTTTCCACACCGGCGTCGGTAAATTTTCCTTGCAACAGATTATTGATCACTCGCACCGGCGCGGCCACATTGTCAAAAAAGTTGCCGACACACTGGCGGATGTCCTGGGGGAGCACCGCGCTATACACCCTGTTGACCGGTTTGACCACCCAGAAATAGAGGGAGTCGTTTACGACAAAAAAGACCCGGTTCACACCCTCCAGTGGGTCAGAGACCTCTTCCTCGCTTTCCTCCTGGGCAAACATGGCGTCAAAGGCGGCATCGTCAACAGGTGCCGTCATTTGGTCGTTTGTAGCTGCCACGCTCTGGCAGATCCCGAGAGTGTCTGGCGCCACGAAGCTTAGCAGGCACAAAAATAACAAGATCGTAATTTTTCTCATTTTTCCATCACTCATTGTAGAGTATCGTTCAATTCTGTTTTTTCCCGATCTGCTCCAGACACTGTTTCAATCCGGCGGGTGCATCAAATTGCAGCGTTTGACAGGCAGAGTCGGGAGAAACAATTTTGCGCATCATCCCCTTGAGGACGGTTTTGGGGCCAACCTCAATAAAGGTGTCCACTCCCTGGGCGATCATGGACTGAATGATCTCCAGCCAGCGCACCCGCGAGGCTATCTGGCTGGCCATCATGGAACGAATCAGGAGCGGGTCTTCGACGCAGGTGGCGGAAACATTAAAATAGATCGGGGTATGGGGCGGCTGAAACGGTATCGTGTCCATAAACCGGGCAAAATCAGGCACGGCATCGGCCACCAGCGGACTGTGATTGGCAACGCTGACTGCCAGGGGGATGACCTTCCCCCCCTGTTCAGCCGCCAGAGCGGCAACGCGATCAAGCGCTGCCATCTCGCCGGAAATGACAATCTGCTGCTCAGTATTATGATTGGCAATGGTGACCACCCCAGCTCCGGCGCCCCGCCCAACCAGATCCTCCAGCGCCGCCAGGTCGAGTCCCAGCACGGCCCGCATTCCGCCGGGTCGTTTCTGTCCTTCCCGTTCCATCAGGGAGCCGCGCATGGCGACCAGGCGGATGGTGTCGGCAATGCTCAACACTCCGGCGGCGCAGAGGGCGGAATACTCGCCGAGACTATGGCCGGCAAAACAGGTCACGGCGGCCTGTTTTCCCCAGGCCTTCTGCAGGGCCAGCCAGCAGATGAGATTGGTGACGGTGATGGCCGGTTGCAGATGAACCGCCCTGGTCAACTCTGCCATCGGCCCTTCCAGACAAAGACGACGAAGAGGAAAGTCGCAAACCGCCTCTGCCTGCTCCATAATCGCGGCGCAGTCGGGATCCGACTCGATAAATTCACGACCCATGCCCAGAAATTGCGAGCCCTGGCCCGGAAAAAGGATGGCTGTTTTCATATTCCCACCGTTTTCATTGCTTTTGCTTCCTGTATGTTGGCCAGCAGAAAAAGACCTACCCCGACACAGATGGCCGAATCGGCCACATTAAAGGCTGGCCAGTGGTACGAACCAACGAAGACATCAAGAAAATCCACCACCGAACCCAAGCGCACCCTGTCAATCAGGTTACCCAGGGCGCCTCCGGCAATCATGGGCAGGCTGATGGCGTAGAGCCGATGCGCAAAACGCAGACGATACCAGGCGATGACAATCACCACCAGGGCCACCGCTCCGAGAACGAGAAAGAGCAGGTGTCGCCAGGCGCCGTTCTGACCGGCGAGAAAACCAAAAGCGGCTCCTTTGTTGGTCAGATAGGTGAGGTTGAAAAAACCGGGGATGACCGCCACTGATTCATAGAGGGCAAAGGAGTGGGTAATCCAGGCCTTGGTCGCTTGATCCAGAACCACGACTGTGGCGACAATAAATATAAAAACCGGCATCTACGACTGCGCTCCCGGCTCAATGGCGATGACCACCTCGGCACACCGATGGCAGAGCTGGGGATGATTGGAATGTTGGCCGACGCTGACCGAATGGGTCCAGCATCGCTCACACTTCTCTCCCTGGGCCTGGCGAACCGCCAGAGACAGACCGACAACCTCTTTGCTGATCAGGGGCGTCAGGCCCAGGGCGGAAAAATCAGGGCAGAGCGAGAGTTGAGAGATGATGCATATCTCCTGGATCGTCTGCCATTCCCGATGGATAAAATCGCCCCATTCGCCAGCCACCTGCAGCAAGACCTCGGCGTCCAGTGACAGGCCGATCACCTTGTCCCGTCGCGCCCCTTCCAGGGCTCTGGTGATCTCGGAACGTACCAGCATCAGTTTATCCCATCTGCCTTCCAGTTCGCTTTGCCGCCGCTCCGGGTGCAGGGCTGGAAAGTTGACAAAAAAGATGCTCTTGGACAGGGGGGCATCGGGGGCCAGACCGTACAGTGACTCCCAAGCCTCGGCGGTAGTGAAGCTGAGCACTGGCGATGAAAGCCGCAACAGTCCGTCAAGAATCTCGTGGAGCACGGACTGGGCCGCCCGTCTTAAAGACGATGCCTTGCCTGAGCAGTAGAGGCGGTCTTTGAGGATATCGAGATAAAAGGCGCTCATGGTCATGCCGCAGAAATAATTCAGACCCTGATGAATGGAATGAAATTCGTAAGTGGCATAGGCCGCGATCACCCGCTCCTTGAACTCCTCAAAACGGGCCAGGGCCCAACGGTCAATTTCGGGCAGATCGGCCCAGGCCACCCCATCTGTCAGCGGATCAAAATCCCAGAGATTGCCCAGCATGTAGCGGATGGTGTTGCGGATCTTGCGATACGAATCCGCCACCTGCCTGAGGATTTCATCAGAGACCTTGACATCATCACGATAATCCTCGCTTGAGACCCAGAGGCGGAGAATCTCGGCCCCGAACTTGTCAATGACTTCTTGAGGCGCAACCACATTGCCGATGGACTTGGACATCTTCTTCCCTTTGCCATCCACGACATAGCCGTGCGTGAGCACTCCCTTGAAGGGGGCCTGACCCCGGGTACCCACCGACGAGAGCAGAGAAGACTGGAACCAGCCCCGGTGCTGATCGCTGCCCTCCAGGTAAAGATCAGCCGGAGAGCGCAACTCGGGGCGGGCTTCACAGACGGCGGCATGGCTGACCCCGGAATCGAACCAGACATCCAGGATATCCTCTTCTTTTTCAAACTGGCTGGAACCGCACTGGGCGCAGCAGGCGCCTGGAGGCAGAAAATCTTCTGTCGCATGTCGGAACCAGGCATCAGCCCCCTCTTGCCGGAAGAGGGTGTCAATTTTTTCGACCACGGCCTGGTTTTTCAGGATTTCACCACATTGCCGGCAACTGAAGACGGTCACCGGCACTCCCCAGGTGCGCTGGCGTGACAGGCACCAGTCTGGGCGATTCTCCACCATCGAATAGATGCGCTGCATCCCCCAGGCGGGCGTCCATTCAACTTGGGCAATGGCGGCCAGGGCGGCGGCCCGCAGATTGTTCTGCTCCATGGAGATAAACCATTGCGGGGTGGCCCGGTACATCACCGGTTGCTTGCAGCGCCAGCAATGGGGATAGCTGTGGGTGAGGGATGACTCATGGAGAAGAGCGCCGGTCGCCCGCATATCCGCCGTGATAACGGAATTAACCGCCGGAATCTGCTGGCCCTGATACGGTTGGGCCTCGGCGGTATATCGTCCCTCGTTGTCAACAGGGGAAAGGATCTCCAGCCCATAGCGGAGCCCGGTCTGATAGTCGTCGGCGCCGTGGCCGGGGGCGGTGTGCACGCAGCCCGTGCCGGCCTCGGCGGTCACATAGTCAGCCAGCGCCATCAGCGACGAACGGTCCAGAAAGGGGTGTCGGCAGTGACGATTCTCCAGTTTCCGGGCGGAAAAGGTGGCTGCAATGGCGTAATCGTTTATTCCGGTCGCCGCCATGACCTGCGGAACCAGATCCTGGGCCATGATCAGCAGCTCATTGCCGGTCCGCACCGCCGCATAGACAAAATCAGGGTGAAAAGCGACGGCCAGATTGGCCGGCAGCGTCCAGGGGGTGGTGGTCCAGATGAGGACCGAAACCGGAGCCCCGTTGCCCAGCGCCGGATCAATGTCACTCAGGTCGTCAGCCACCGGAAACTTAACGAATATGGAAGGCGAGGTATGGTCATAATATTCGACCTCGGCCTCAGCCAGGGCCGTGGTGCAGGTGGAGCACCAGAAAACCGGTTTTTTATTGCGCACCACCGAACCCGCGAGCAGGAACCGATTGAATTCACGGGCGATGACGGCTTCATACTCGTAATTCATGGTCAGATAGGGACTATCCCAATCGCCCAGCACCCCCAGCCGCTTGAATTCTGCCTTTTGGGTTTTAATCCATTTTTCCGCATACTTACGACAGGCGCCCCGTTTGGAGAGCTTGGGGATGGTCTTTTTCTTGTCCCCCAGATCCTTATCCACATTGTGTTCAATGGGCAGGCCATGACAATCCCAGCCGGGGATATAGGGGGCCTGAAAGCCCGCCAGCCGCCGGGACTTGAGGATAATATCCTTGAGGATCTTGTTAAAGGCGGTGCCGAGATGGATATGGCCGTTGGCATAAGGAGGGCCATCGTGAAGGACAAACAGCGGTTTCTCCTGTCCGGCCTCCTGTATTTGTTGATACAGACCTTCTGTCTCCCATCGTTTAAGCAGTTGCGGCTCTTTCTGAGCCAGATTGGCCTTCATGTTAAACTGGGTCTGGGGTAGATTCAGGGTTTCCCTGTAATCCATAGCGTTCTCCTTCATAACGACACGATGCTCATTATTGCCCATTTTGATGCGCAAGCGGCTACAGGATTGAAGTAACCATTTCTTCCCTGGCTGAACAATGATGAAAAAAATACAAAAATACCAACTCAGTAACAACTTGCAAGGGGAAAGTAAGAATCGTTGTAACAATTCAGCCTCCCACCTTTCTCAGCATTTGTCTGCTGGCGCATGATTCAGCGCGCCTCGCAGCCTGCGTAACCGGGGGTGGGGCGGTGCGTGCAATCCAACCCAATGAATTTTCATTGTTTCAAGCATCAGGCTGAAGAAAGAGGAGCCATCCCTGGCAAGCACCTTTAATTTGACAGAACTTGCGGATTTAATTATATGAAAGGAAGAGTTTTTTTCTTCTTTTCATCTTGCCTGGAAAGACCAGCTACACTGACTTCTCAAAAAAGAGACCCATAATGCCTCAAGTAATTGCCATGGCCGGTAAAGGTGGAACCGGCAAAACCACGACCACGGCCCTGCTGGCCCGGTATCTGCTACAGAAAAAGATGACGCCGCTGCTGTTGGTGGATGCCGATGCCAACGCCAATCTCAACGAACTTCTGGGGGTTGAGGTGGGACTCACTCTGGGGGCGATCAGAAAAGAGCTGAAGGGGGAACTGCCAGTGGGCATGACCCGTGATCAGTTCATGGAGTTGAAAATTCATCAGGCCCTGATTGAAGAGTCGGGATTCGATCTCCTGGTCATGGGGCAGCCGGATGGCCCAGGCTGTTATTGCGCTGCCAATCAGTATCTGGCCATGACCATGGACCGGTTGGCCGATAATTATCGCTATATTATTGTTGATAATGAGGCTGGCATGGAGCACCTCAGCCGGATGAACCTGCGGGCCATTGATTATCTGTTTATCACCTCCGATCCCTCGGCCCGCGGAATTTTAACAGCTCGGCGCATTGCCGATATCAGCGCTCCCCTGGGGCTTACGGTCAGGCATCAGTATCTGCTGGTTAACCGGGCCCCGCAGCCAGTCCCCGAGCTGTTGCTGGAGAAGATTAACAGGGCGGTCGCCGAAACTGGCATGACTCTGGGAGGGATCATCCCGTCGAGCAGTGAATTGATTCATCAGGAGTTGAGCGGCGCTTCCTGTCTCGACCTGGGTGATGATACGGAAATTATCCAGACCGTGACCGCTATTTTTGATACCATTTTTGCAGACGATCGCCCTTAGCCAACCATGACTCACGCCACTCCCGCTTCATCCAGTTCCACCATGATCGAGATTATCAAGGTCAGCAAGGAGTACCCTCCGCTGGTGACGGCCCTGTCTGATATTTCGGTCTCGGTGGCCAGCGGGGAGATGTTTTTCATCATCGGCAAAAGCGGGGCCGGCAAGACGACCCTGCTCAAACTGCTGTGCAATATGGAACGGCCCAGCAACGGCCTCATCGAAGTGGCCGGCATGAACATCAATCAGGTCACCGGCCATAAGCTGGCCAAACTCCGGCAGCGGGTGGGCATGGCCTATCAGGATTTCCGCCTGCTGGCCGATCGTACGGGGGCCG
>DYNG01000050.1 GCA_020721165.1 Desulfocapsa sulfexigens | reverse complement strand
CTCAATGCGGCTATAACCGTAACGATGAAACTGTCAGTGATAAAATAAAGAACGAATGATTTTCAGGGCGGCATTCCCCCACCGCCGGATTTTTTGTCCCGGTGTCATGACCTGTCCGGGAGGTATGGCGGGAGAGAGAAATGAGGCATAGAGACGAGCCCACCACAGGATGTGCAGGGGGTGGGTAACCCAACGGGCCTTCAGATGGCTCAAGGGGCTGTCCACCCCGTAATACAGATGCAGCCACCAGGAAGAAGGAAAAAAGGTTGCCCGCACCATAGTGATGAGCGATTCACCCTTCCACTCTTTCAAATGACGACGGGGCCAGCCCTGAAAAGGTTCCCCCGCGCCCGGCAGCTTCTCTTCAAGTCTCCATGCAAATCGAGTGACTTCCTTTTCGCCCCACGGAGTCAAGGCATGAAAAAGGGGCAGGGCGGCGCAAAGTCCCGGCTCTATCTTCCGCATCTTGTCCCAATCAATGTCGTCCTGGTTTTTTTCCACCAGCAGCATCACATCGGCCACGGCAATGAGCTTAAACGGTTCATACGACAGGGGGGGATGAAACCCGTGATGAAAGACATGCCAGAGCATATCCTCAGGCCCCAAACACCATGCCATGCGGCTGGGGAGGGCGAAGGAAATGGCAGTTTGCAACAGGCTGTCAAAATCTGGCTTGCGATAAAAAGGGGGACAATCCGGAAAGAAGCCATGATGCAATTCAATACAGACCGGTATGGAATCCACGGCTAAATGCAGTGAAGGCAGGTGGAAGTGATCAGCCGGTCGCGGCCCTGTCGCCGCCGTGAAGCCGTGCTGCACCAGCAGGTTCTGCGCGGCCCAGGCCTGTTCCGGTCGTACCAGCAGATCAATGTCGCGCATGGGCCGCAGAGCCATCTCGGGATATATGGTCAGGCTCAGAGCCGCGCCTTTGAGCGCCAGGACGACTATGCCGGCGTCAGTCAGCAACCCGATCACCTCGTCCAGCGTCTTCAGCAAGACCGCATTGATATGGCGATGGCGCAGATACAACAGGCGCAATCCCCTCCGGAAATGATCCGGCGCCACCTCCGGCAGATCTTGGAGATACCAAGACAGCAGGGGAGCCACGCCCTGCTCTTCGGCCTCCTGAAGCAGGGTGTCCCAGTCAGTCACCCTGGCGCTGGCGGCAATCAGCCTTTCCGTCAAGGCAGGTGGATGGGAAACCCGCGCGCACAGGGCCAGAAGAGGATGAAAAGCCATTTCCTCAATACTTCTCGTGCTGGCTATCCAGCAGAGGAGCAAGGGCAGAGCGCAAATCGGAAAAACCGCCGAATGTCAATGAATACAAAGACAGCCCCCGCACCAGACGAGACATGGCCTGGAGACCGTGGTCCCTGAAATTACGGGCCGTCACATGGCAGGCCATAAGCTGCATACACGCCCGGGCTGGAGTGATGGGAGTCAGGATGGCCGGAGAACCGGCCAGGAAGGTGGGAAAGACCATGACCGCTGGCGGCGGGCAGTCTCCTTTCCAGATCGGATTGAGCCGACGATGGGCAATCAGGGCGCCATTTTCTCCCCTCAGCGCCTGATCCCCCGGATCTGACAACAAATCATCCAGGGCCGCGACCGTTTGCGGACGCAGTGACAAGGGTCGGGTAAAAGGAGTGATTTTGCCTTCATCACTGAGCAGGATCAACTCATCGCTGAGATAGGAGCAGCCCTGTAAAGCCAGCCAGGCGGCAAGGCTACTTTTTCCCGACCCGCTTGTTCCGGGCAGCAGAATTGTGCGATTCGAGCAGACCAGCGCGGCGGCATGAAGCGCATGATGAGTGTGATTGCCGGTAACGCATTCATGCAAAACTTCATTGGCCAGAATCACTGCCAGATCATAGCGGGAGGAACCAAAATAGAGTTGCTTCTCATCCTGCCAGATAGATATCTGGGCCGGATGTCCGGAAAAGATAACATCAAAGGAACGAGAAGCCAGGGGACTGCCACAGGCGGGCAGATCATGAAACAGAAAATGAATCAGTTCGCGGGCCGCCTCGTTATTGTAGCGCACCGCGACGGTCGTCCCCGGAAAACCAACCGGGTAAATCCCCTGTTGTCCCTCAGACATGAGGGATCAAGACCCCGCTCTCCACAAGCTGATTGAGGGCGGCGATGACCTCGTCACGAATCGCCCCCTGTTGCTCGGGATACGCCGCCTCCAGTTGAGCGATTATTTCCCCGGCGCTCTGTCCGGCCGCACAGGCGCGATAGAGCAGAAAAGCGGTGTCATTGAGATAAATCGCCCTGGCGCCGATGACTGAATAGAGGAGAATTTCGTTACCAAAATTCTCCAGGGTGAAATCAGGATTGGGCGTCCATCTGTGAGCATCAGACATAGCAGTCAATCATTGTTGCAGGAATGGACGGAAATACCTGTGCACGCCGCCGACGGGTTTATTGGCATGAGAAACTCAAAGGAGGACTCAGCCCCCTCCTGTTCCCAGACGGAGCATCGGAAAAACTGCTTCCTGCGCCGCGTATGGGAACAAGCGGGGGAGAATGCCTCGTGACCAGCGCTCATGGTTCCAGGCGGCAAATAGAAGGGGCATCACATACAATTATTGGTAACATTGGTTGTCACTGTCAAAATGCCGGAGGCGCCTGTGGAGGTGATGGTTGCGGTAATGGTGGGGTCTTGAGTAAGGGTACGATCCGGCGCTGGTTGTTGGTTACAGGTCTTGTCTGTCACACCACAATGTCCGTTGCCGTCGGTCTGCCCTGAAAGTGTTTTGTTTATGCCATAATATGAAGACGACAGGGCAACCTGGATGGGAATATTAGCCACCGGCGGAGAGGTATAGACACTTACCGTGGTATTAATACACTCACAATCAAACACAGATGTGATTGAGGCAGAGATCAGCGCAGGAGGAACGAAAGCCGTCGGCGCTGAACACCTGGCCGTGCCGACAGCCACTGTTGAAGTTGAAGCCACGGCAACCTCAGTGATCCCCGGGCCTCCACTCACGGTGAGAGACTGTGAATAATTGCCGCCGGCATCCGTTGTCGTGTCTCCGGTGGCGCTGGCGCCACTGCCACCGGTTGCCGTGGCGACGAGATGAATCGGCACATTGGCGGTCGGGGGAGTCACGAATCCGGTCACCAACGCCGTGACCGTTGCTGTGGTCTGATCCCCGGCGCTAATCGTCACCGTACACGGATCACTTATGGTGCAGCCGCTGGGGGCCGCATGAGCGGGCAAAACAATCTGACCAACGATGGGCGTTGTCCACCGCTCGGGGAGAACGGCGCAGCCTGCCAGAAAGCCTGTGCCCACCGCCATTTTTTTAAGAACACTCCGCCGCTGCTCATCCACCTCAGTTTTTTTCTCTTCCATACTTCCCCCTCCCCGAATAAAAATGAATCTTCCTGATATCTCCATTCACCGAAAAACCAGACAATCGTTTTGCACGGCTCATTTTTTTGTGTCAAAAAAATCTGAAAATAAACCGTAACACGCTGGCATACAATCGTGATGAATACACAACAAGGTTTAATCATTTTTATCTGTTCATTGCAAATGAAAAACAACAAAAATCAGTCATTCGCTTGCTGAATGTGCATTCATTGCCCGGAACAACTGGACGACGGCAACAATTCTCCTTGACAAACGCCCTGAAAATGCAGCAGATTACGCTGACAGAAGACACCCTCCCCTTCTCAGACCCCTTGCCCCCATTGTGCCCATGAACCCTCGTTACACGCCGCAAACGCCATGCCACCCCTCTCCATGAGCGAAATCATCCGGCAGATGGATGAATGCACGGCCTTCCTGCGGGCCCGGCTGCCATTCATCCCTGCCCTGCTCATCCAGCTCGGCACCGGCCTGGGCGGACTGGCCCGCCAGGCGCAGGTGTCGTTGACTCTGCCCTTCAGCGAGATTCCTCATTTTCCGGTGACCACGGTGGGCAGTCACCAGGGCAATCTGCTTATTGGCCATCTGCACAATATTCCGGTGGCGATTCTCCAGGGCCGGAGCCACTGTTATGAAGGATATACGGCCCGGGAGGTCGCCCTGCCCGTTCGCGCCTTGTCGCTGCTGGGGGCGCGCACCCTGATCATCACCAATGCCGCCGGTGGTCTCAATCCCGAGTTTGCCGCTGGCTCCATTATGATTGTCAACGACCATCTGAACTTTCTGGGAGATAATCCCTTGCGCGGCCCCAATATCGAGGCCTGGGGACCTCGTTTTCCCGATTTTTCCCTCCCCTACAGCCCCAGGCTCATTGCCCTGGCCCGGGAATGCGCCCGCTCCTGCGCCGTGCCGGATGTCGTTGTCGGCGCCTATGCCTGCATCCCCGGACCCAGCCTGGAAACTCCCGCCGAAACCCGCTGGCTGCGAAGCTGTGGCGCCGATGCCGTGGGCATGTCCTCCCTCCCCGAAATCATCGTTGCCCGTCATGCCGGATTAGAGACACTGGCCCTGTCGGTGATTGCCAATGTCAATAATCCCGAGGCCATGCAGCCGATTCTGCTCGATCAGATCATTGCCGCCGCTGCTGCCGCCAGCGTCCAGCTTGAACGACTTCTTATGGAAATTATCCAGAGGCTCAGCCATGAACATTGAACCAGCCGAACTGCTCATCAGCGGCCGATGGCTTCTCCCCACGGCCTATCAGCGCGATGCCATCGCCAATGGCGCTCTGGCCGTGCGGGGTGACCGGATCGTCGCCATTGGTCAGGCCGCCGACCTGGCCCGTCAGTTTCCCCAGGCCCGCCGCCTTCATGAAGAACATGGCCTGATTATGCCCGGCCTCATCAACACCCACACTCACGCTCCGATGGCCTGTTTCCGGGGCCTGGCCGACGACCTGCCGCTCATGACCTGGTTACAGGAGCATATCTTTCCGGCTGAGGCCTGCCTCACTCCCGAGATTGTCTATCACTCCACCCTGCTCTCTCTGGCCGAGATGATCAAATCTGGAACCACCAGTTTTTGTGACATGTATCTTTTTGCCAAGGAAGTGGCCCGCGCCACCAACGAATCGGGAATGCGGGCCTGGCTCGGGGAAGTGCTCTACGATTTTCCTTCACCCAATTACGGAGAGCTGGAAAACGGATTTGCCTACATGCAGGATCTCTTCAGCCAGTATCAGGAGCACCCGCTCATCACCATCACGGTCGGCCCCCATGCGGTCTATACCTGCTCGCCCGCCCTTCTCCAACGATTAGGCAAAGTTGCCGAGGAGCGCAACTGCCCCTTCGTCATCCATCTTTCAGAGAATGAGGCCGAGGTCGCCATCTGTCGTCAGCGCTACGGGCTCACGCCGGTGGAACATCTCGATTCATTGGGGTTGCTCAATCAGCGCACCCTGGCCGCCCACTGTGTTATTTTAAGCGAGCAGGAAATCACCACTCTGGCCACCCGCCAGGTTAAAGTGTCCCACTGTTCAGAGTCCAATATGAAACTTGCTTCGGGTGAGCCGCCAGCCGTCAAACTGCTGGAGGCCGGCATCACTCTTGGTCTGGGGACCGATGGCAGCGCCAGCAATAACGATGTGGACATGTTCGGCGAAATGAACACCGTCGCCATGCTCCATAAGGTAATCAACATGGATGCCACGGCCATGAGCGCCGAGGCCACCCTCCAGGCCGCCACCCTGGGCGGCGCAGCCTGCCTGGGCGCCGAAGTCGATATTGGCTCACTGGCCGTGGGCAAAAAGGCCGATCTGATCGTTCTTGATCTCAATCAGCCCCATTTGACCCCCATGTACAATATCCCCTCGCATCTCGTCTATGCCGCCCGGGGAGCCGATGTGATCCACTCGATCATCAATGGCCGGCTGGTCATGCGCCATCGCACCCTTCTGACTCTGAATGAAAACGCGATTCTGGAGAAAATGCGGGAAATTGGCCAGACCATCATGAGCACGAGAAATCATTGACTTTCTGATTGAACTGCTCTAAATTCTTAAACTATCGTATTGAGCAGGAACGAATCCGCTCGATAAAACAAAAATCCTTTCCACCATCTGAGGCGCTATCATGTTTGGACTTGGAATGCCGGAACTGATCATCATTCTGGTAATTATCGTTATTATTTTCGGTGCCGGCAAACTACCGGAGATCGGCTCCGGCATTGGCAAGGGAATCAGAAATTTCAAGGATGCCACCAAAAAAGAAGAGGAACAGAAGAAACTTGACGAGGAGGGAAAAGGCGGTTCCGCCACCTGATTTTTTTTTGTGATTATTCTCTTTTCTGCCATAATAAATACCAATAACTTCCTCATCCCTACTTTTACAAAAAGGAGCGCACGATGTTTGGACTGGGAACCCCTGAACTCATTATTATCCTGGGCATTGCCTTTCTGGTCTTTGGTGGCAAGAAACTGCCG
>DYNG01000049.1 GCA_020721165.1 Desulfocapsa sulfexigens | reverse complement strand
GGTCATGACGATTTATCAGGGCTCGGTGGATGGCGGAACACCACCTCGCGAAAAAAGCGGATCATCTGCTGGCGACGCCCCAGCATCTTCACCTGCTCTGGAACCAGTAAGGCCGGGGCGATCTTCATAACTGCCATTTTATACTCGATATGACTGGCGAAACGGTTGTCCAGATACCAGGCATAGAGAAGACCCATCAGCATCCCCGGCGGAGAAAACCCCTCATTACCGTTGATAACCCGGGTAAAATGATTTACATCGCCAGGAACCGGCAGGAGTCGGGTCAGATGCAGGAATTGTCCCAGTTCCAAGGCGCTCAAATAACAGGAGCGGCTTTCCTCTGGACGGAGGCGCAAATGATAAACCTTGCCCAGGAGATTATTATCAACCAGTAAGGGCCGCATCTCTTTGGAAAGGGCATAATTCCCCAACAGAGACTGACCCAGGGCCACCAGAAAAGCGACCTCAAATCGCTGCTCGTCCAGGGCCTGATCCGCTCTGATTTTTATCAGACCGTCTGCGGGATCATAAAAAGAAAAGACATTATCCCAGGTCTGATTCCGTAACCACTGTTCCTGCTCAACAATGGCCAGACCGCGCAGCCAATCCAAATGAAGCAGCGGAATATCCTGATGTTTCCAGAGGATATCTTCCAGCATCTGCCGAATTCGGGTCGTTTCAGTATCGTTGAGTCGGCTCCTGCTGTCCTGCTCCCCGCCCCAGAGATCATAGACGATCAAGGACAACAGTTTCTGCTGCATCTGCTGATAGCGGATCAGGGGGCGTTCCGCCCGTGTATGCATAGTCTCCGTTTCTGCTCCACCCCCATTTTCCAGGGTGTTCTGCACCGGCAACGACCGACGGATATCATCACGATGCTCCCGCATCAGATTCTCGACTGCCCACAAAGTTTTAACCACCCTGGCCAGATGATTCGGCCCATGCTGAATAACCCCCTGTTCCGCCAAGGCAACGCGGGAAAATATCCCGCACTCAATGGGAGTTACTCCCTGGACACAAACCTTGTCCCGATCCAGGTAGATGGGAATCTTGCCTTCCAGGGCGTAGTTTTGGAGGATGGAGGCCGGCACATCTTTCAAGGAGAGACAAAGGGTCTGATCAAACAGGCCCCTGATCCCGCCGGGGATATTGCGGTCATAGGCCTTGAGTAGATCCGAGACAAAAAATCTCCGTTCAGTACCGCCCATGCTCTGATCGGTTTCACCGGCCTGAATCCACAGATTAGAAACCAGGATCTTCATGGCTCGGGTATTGCCGCGTACCGCCTCGGCCAGTCGTGGAACCTGAAACACCGGAATCAGGGAACTGTACAGACTGCCAGGCGCCATAATCAGGATATCGGCCTCGGCAATCTGTCGAAAAACCTCAGGTGGCGTGAAAGGTTCTTCACAGAACTCCGTGAAAATTCGTTCTACCGGATACCCCCGTTGTGCATAAGCAGACTTGTTTTCACCCCGCACCTGCACTCCGTTGGCATAGAGCACGCTTAACTGTGCCTGGGTCGTGGCGCAGGGAAGAACCGCCTGTTCTTCGGCCCCCAGAAGTGTGCATAAGGCCGCCAGGCCATGCCTTATCGCTTCTGTCAGCGGGATGTGGTTGGCAATACAGTCATCATGGGTGATATTTGAGGGAAGTTCGGCATAGATGGCAGCCGCCAGAAGGAGATTGCCGAGACAATGCGGCCTGGCCAGGGTGGGAAGCAGGCGGGAATCGCTAAAGAGCAGATCAGTAAACGAGACCAACGACTGCCTCAGCGAAGCTGGCAGGCCTTTAATATCAACGCCGGTTTGGGCCAGCAGGATTCTGGCTGATTGGGGCTGCGCCTGAAAGCGATAATTAAAAATTCCCGCCACCTTTGCCACAACTTCCAGAGCCTGCGGCAGCGATAATCCGTACCGCGCCTGCAAGCGCCCGGACTGCATGGAAGAGAGCAGGACATGACGAAGATCGCCTATGGCGATGAGGGGCAGATCCTTCTGTAATTCACCAGTGGAGCCGCCATCATCGGTCACGCAGACAATGGCCCGGGTCTGCGGAAAGACCTCTTTCAGCCCGACAAAGGGATTATGGGGCCATTGCGGACTGCGGCTGTCACCGCCAATCAGGTTGGAAAGGCCGGTGCCGCCGCCAAAGACCACCACTTTGAGATCTGCCACCGCCGTGGCTTCCAGGGCCGAGCGGAGTCGTTGAAAACCCGCCCCTGTTTCCGCGTCTCCGCTGGCCGGTTCCCCAGAAAGAACCAGTTCCACCAGTTTTTCCCGCAGATCTTCATGGGGAAGCAGATCGAGGGGCGACAACTGCCGGGCCAGAAGAAGTTCCAGGGCAGAACGAACCATATCATTTTTCATGGCCTGCCCCTGCCCTTTTCCTCAGAAATATAGGATTCAGAGATCACAATCCCTAAATTCCGGTGGCAATCATCTGCTTTTTAACGGCCTCAACCGACAGGGCCATGGCCGCTTTTTCCTCGGCGGTCAGTTCAAACTCCAGAATCCGCTCCACGCCAGCCGCCCCGATAACCACCGGCACCCCCAGGAAATAGCCGCTGATGCCAAATTCACCCTCCAGATAGGCGGCGCAGGGAAGAACCCGCTTGGAATCGGTCAGCACCGCCTCGGCCATCTCCACCGCTGCCAGTCCCGGGGTATAGAAGGCCGAGCCGGTCTTGAGATGATTGACGATCTCAATCCCGCCCTTCTGGGTGCGCTCGACAATCTGAGCAATCTTTTCCGCCGACAGCAAATCAGTGATGGGCACCCCGGCCACATTGGCCAGGCGCACCAGCGGCAGCATATTGTCGCCATGAATCCCCATGACCAGCGCGGTCACATCCTTGGGGGCCACGCCAAGGGCCTCGGCCAGAAAGGTGCGGTAGCGGGCGGAATCGAGGACTCCGGCCATGCCGATCACCTTCTGTTTCGGGTGGCCCGTCACCTTGAAGGCGGTATGGACCATGGCGTCAATGGGATTGGTGACCACCACCAGCACACAATCGGGTGAATATTGCACCGCCTTTTCCGCACAGGCCTTAACAATGGAAACATTGATGGCCAACAGATCATCCCGCGACATCCCCGGCTTTCTGGCCAATCCAGCGGCGATAATGACGACATCTGAACCGGCGGTATCGGCATAATCATTACTGCCGGACACCTTGTAATGAAAACCCTCCACCGGCCCGCACTGGAGAAGATCGAGGGCCTTGCCCTGGGGAATTCCCTCTGCCACATCGAGCAGCACCACATCTCCAAGCCCTTTGGCCGCCGCCCAATGCGCCGCCGTCGCCCCCACATTGCCCGCCCCAATAATTGTAATCTTCTTTCTCATGTTTTCACCCTTATTTTTTGTATTCACGATATTTTTGCAAAAAACAAATCAAACCGGTTTTGTTTTTGCCGAATTAAACCGAACCAATTTTTCCCAATCAATCTCGCCATTCTCCTTGCAAAAATGGACGACAAATTCCTTGATAAATTTGTTTATCATTTGCGAATATGCCCTTACAAAATCGTCATTTTTCTCTTTTGCCCTAAACCCTAACGGTTCAACAATCTCGGTATAAAGATTGGTTTGCCCGGAGATAAATTCCCAAAAGAGCTGGCCGCAATATTTGTAGTACTCCCCCTTGTCCGGCTTATTATCCCGGCCATAACAGCAGCCGTTCACCGCGACGATCTGCAATTGCGAATTGCTTGTTCGCAATGCCTTCCTGGCCGTATTGAAATCGGCCTTCATCTTCGATAACTGCGAACTGTTTCCCCAGTTCGGCCCTGACTTGATGGCCACGATATAGCGGACGCCGTTGTCATCAAACTCCAGATCAATTCCCGTGATCCCCGACTTGCGCCCCCCATAAACCTGGGCATTGATATGGATCGCCAGCCCCTCCAGCCAGTCGCCAAAAAGGGTATCTTCATTCGAGGAGATATGCGCGTCCACCAGCCCTTTCACAATCTGATCTGCGGTCAAGACAAACTTTGCCTTGTAGAGATAGGGATTTTTCCTTTTCAAAACCTGGGACAGTCTCAAGCTATCCAGACTTTGAATCCTTTTGTGATGAAACACACCTATATTCTGCTCAACATAGCGGGTGATATCACTCAGCTTTAATTTTTCCATAGTGCGCCTTGGGTTCACAGAGATACAACGATACCGGACGAAGCTGTTTCTTCACCATCTCATAATATTCAGGAACGATATCAATCCCTATCGAGTTTCTTCTCAGGCGATTTGCCACCACCAAGGTGGTGCCTGACCCCATAAATGGATCAAGAACCAGATCCTTTTCATTGGTAAAGAGCTTCATGAACCATTCAGGCAACTCTTCGGGAAAGGCGGCGCTATGTTTTTTATTGCCGCACTCCGTCGCCAGATGCAGCACATTTGCGGGATACGCCATATCCCTGCCGATCCAGTTGGAAATGTTCTTGCCAAAACCGCTGCCAACCCTGGAGTTGTCACGCATTTTATCGGTTTCAGAGAGTTTTTTCAGCCTTGATCCCGCCCAATCCCCCATCGGCACCATCACCCGCTCTTGATACATATTAAACTTCTTGTTTTTATTAAATTGCAACAATCGCTCCCAGGCGTCCCGAAAACGATTTGGCCATTTACCGGGGTAACAATTTTTTTTGTGCCAAATGAACTCCTCGGTCCACAGCCAGCCCTGTTTCCTCATTTCAATAATGAGTTCCATAACATAGGTGCTGCGCTCGCCATTGACAACCTTCTCTTTGATGTTCAGAACAAAGGTGCCCGTCGGTTTAAGGACCCGGAAAAGCTCTTCAGAGATGGGCAAAAACCATTCGACATACCTATCGTGACCAATCCCGCCGTAGGTGTCTTTGCGCTGATCGGCATAGGGCGGAGAGGTGACAATCAGATCAACTGAATCTGCGGGAAGCAGTTTCAGCTCCTCCTTGCAGTCGCCAAGGTAAATGTCGGTTCTGATTTCAACACTCATGTTTTGCCAAATCAAGAGAATAGTTCGTCATTATCATTGCAGCCGCCGCAGATACTCCTCCACCCGCTGCACATCTTCAGGGGTGTCAACCTCGATGGAGTCGTGTTCGGTGAGCACCACCTTGATGCGATAGCCATACTCCAAAGCCCGCAACTGCTCCAGCTTTTCAAAGCGCTCCCACTCGCCTTCCGGCAGGGCCACAAACGACAGCAGGAAGCCCTTGCGATAGGCGTAAAAACCCAGATGTTTGTAATAGGTGGGAGAGACCGCCTCCTCCGGGTTGCGCTGAAAAGGAACCGGGGCCCGGGAAAAGTAGAGGGCATTGTGATTATGATCAAAGACCGTCTTCACATGGTTGGGGTCGTTGATCTCTTCCAGTCTGACAATCTTGTAAATCAGGGTGGACATGGGCAGAGAGGGATCGTCAATCAAAGGTTGAGCAACCTGGGCCACCACCTCGGCGTCAAACAGGGGCTGATCGCCCTGGATATTGACCACTATGTCGTGCTCGGAAATATCGAGCAATTCCGCAGCCTCGGCCAGCCGGTCGGTCCCGGAGACATGATCGCTGCGAGTAAGGACGAATTCCCCGCCAAAGGCGGCCACGCAATCGCCGATCCGTTGGTCATCAGTGGCCACCACCACCCGGCTCAAAAGTTTTACCTGCCTGGCCCGCTCCACAACGAGTTGAATCATCGGCTTGCCGGCTATGAGGGCCAGAGGTTTGCCTTCAAAACGGTTGGACAGAAAACGGGCCGGAATAATGGCCACCACCGCCGGTTTGTGTAATTTTACAGGCTCCATATCGCTCATTCTGGTATGATCTTTTTTCTCTGCCAATGCGAATGCAGACGGGAATAATCTCTCGCCCTTTCGCCTGCTAATCGGGGCAGCCACTTGCCCAGCGCCCCGTTTTTTTTCAAGAGGCTCAATAACCACGGGATTTAATATGATGAATTCACACCCCTGTTCCGTGCCCGTCACCTGCATTCCGCCCGATGATCCTGAACTGCAAAGGAAAGCCGACATGCTCCAGGCAGCTTTGCACGGACAACAGACCATTGTTGGCGACGAGAATCAACAATTGCTTCTGGTCTATACCGTAAAAGGCCTGGAACTGCAAACGGTTCATCTGGGGAAAAAACAGCCGCCCTCTCTTCTCTCCACCGACTTTGTGCGCGGCAACACCGGATACCGTCGTTTTCATGGAGGTGGGATTAGCCAGCCTTTGGCCAGGGCGGCGGGCCTGAAACCCGGCTATCGCCCCAAAGTTGTGGATTGCACCGCCGGACTTGGCGTTGACAGCTTTATCCTGGCCGTTCTCGGCTGCCAGGTCACCATGATTGAACGGTCTCCCCTGATAGGCGCGTTGCTGGCCGATGGCCTGGAACGGGCGGCAGACCATCCGGCCACCAAAGAAATCATGGCGCGGATAGAGCTTCGCCTCGG
>DYNG01000048.1 GCA_020721165.1 Desulfocapsa sulfexigens | reverse complement strand
ATGACCGAAAATCCGGCGCAATACGGAATAATTTATTTCTGCCGAGGCCCTTATCAACTTCATTTAGCAGATATTCTTGAGCCTGACAACCAGGAAATCTGGCCCATTCTGATCCCAGACACCGCCTGGGATCAGAATGGGAGAAACATAATGCTGCCAGCACAACCCCCGTTTATTTGGAAAAATTTGAGTGGTAAATAAAAAATTTTTTCTTGACAGAGTATACGGATTTCGATACAAGACAAATAACATCCTATTAGTTCTAATTATGAGGGCTTCCATGCGATTGACACGGGCCGGAGACTATGCCATCCGGTGTTTAGTCTATCTGTCCTATAAGGGCAGAGGTGTGCTGGTGACGAGACATGAAATTGTTCAGCAGGCGGATATTCCCAGCCCCTTTCTGGCCAAGATCGTGCAGGGACTTGCCCGGGCGGAATTGATTGAAATTCGCCAGGGATCCAAGGGTGGTTATGTCCTCGTCAAAGACCCAGCCAGCATCACCCTGTTGCAGGTGGTTGAACTGATGATTGGCAAAATATCCTTAAATGATTGTGTGGGACGACCCTGGGCGTGTGAGGCCAGCACTCATTGCCTCGTGCATCGGGTTTGGGAGGAAGCCAGCGCCCAGTTACGACAGCGCCTTGCCGGGGTTACTTTTGCTGAGTTAAGTAAGGACAAGGCTTGCCTTCCGGTATTTACTGTGCATAATGGAACGAGTTGAAATTC
This sequence comes from Desulfocapsa sulfexigens, assembly GCA_020721165.1. Lineage (GTDB taxonomy): Bacteria > Desulfobacterota > Desulfobulbia > Desulfobulbales > Desulfocapsaceae > UBA2270. Next base: position 5,728 of record DYNG01000048.1, on the reverse strand, counting down.
TTTCTCTCGCCGTGACGATGGTTTTCGTATTTTTTCAGGTGAAAAAAAGCCGCCCAGGGCATATCTCCTGTTCATAGCGTATTTGTTTTTCTTCCAGTCCCGAAGTTGCAGAAGGAGACATCATGTCCCAGCCAATTGCCAGCATTTACTCATTTTATCGTAACGGTTTCAAGAATATGACCGTGGGTCGAACCTTGTGGAAGATTATCTTCATCAAGCTCATTGTCATGTTTGCGGTCCTCAAACTGTTCTTTTTCCCTAATTATCTCAAAACCAATTTTCAAAACGACCAACAACGAGCCGATCATGTCCTGGAACAGCTTTCCAGAATGACGACTCATAACCAATAATCAACAAAAGGAGGGAAGATCAATGCTTGATGTCGATCTGAGTTTGGTGAACTGGTCACGGGCACAGTTTGCCTTAACGGCCATGTATCACTGGATTTTTGTGCCCCTGACTCTGGGCCTGTCGTTTTTGTGCGCCATGTTTGAGTCTATCTTCGTGCGTACCGGCAATGAGAAATGGAAAGCGATCACCAGGTTTTGGATGACCCTGTTTGGCATCAACTTTGCCATTGGTGTCGCCACCGGTATTATTCTGGAGTTTCAGTTCGGCACTAACTGGTCGAACTACTCCTGGATGGTTGGAGATATTTTTGGGGCCCCTCTGGCAGTTGAAGGCATTTTTGCCTTTTTCCTCGAAGCTACATTCTTTGCCGTTATGTTTTTCGGCTGGAACCGTGTCTCTAAGAGTTTCCATCTCTTCTCCACCTGGATGGTTGCTATTGGCTCCAATCTCTCCGCCCTCTGGATTCTGGTCGCCAACGCCTGGATGCAGAATCCGGTAGGCATGGCCTTTAACCCTGAAACGGCTCGTTTTGAGATGGAAAACTTCTGGGCCGTGCTCTTTTCACCAGTGGCCATGTCCAAATTCACCCATACAACCAGCTCAGGCTTTCTTCTGGGCTCTTTGTTTGTGCTGACCATCTCCTGCTGGTATCTGCTGAAGGGTCGTCATGTCGAGATGGCCAAAAAATCTATCGTGGTGGCCTCGGTCTTTGGCCTCCTGTCTTCGATCTTCGTCGCCTTTACCGGTGACGAGGCGGCCTTTGAGGTCGCCCAGAAACAGCCGATGAAGCTGGCTGCCTTTGAAGGCCTGTACAAGGGTGAGACCAATGCCGGCCTGGTCGCTATGGGAATGATCAATGGCGACAAGAAACCGGGTGATAGTCAGCAGCCATTTCTTTTTGAGCTGAAAGCCCCCGGCCTTCTCTCCCTGCTTGCCAATCGAAAAACTGGCTCGTTCGTGCCAGGCATTGACGATCTGGTCTATGGTAATAAAGAGCACAATGTCATGGGCGTGACCGAAAAGATGAGCAAGGGAAAACTTGCCGTCGCCGATCTGACTGCCTTCAAACAGGCTCGCAAGGCAAAAGATGTCGTGGCCGCTCAGGCTGCCCTGACGAGGTTTAATACTAATAAAGAGTATCTGGGTTACGGCTATCTCAACAGCCCGGAAGAAGCAGTCCCACCAGTGAGCACCGCCTTCTACTCCTTCCATATCATGGTTATTCTCGGTTCTATTTTCCCGGTCCTGTTTTTAGCCTTTCTGTTCTTGACGATAAAGGGCAAGATTACTGAACAACGATGGCTGCTGCCACTTGGTGTTCCGGCCTTCTTTCTTGGTCTTATCGCCCAGCAGATGGGTTGGGTGGTGGCTGAAGTGGGACGACAACCCTGGGCCATTCAAGGGTTGATGCCGGTGAAGGTAGCCACTACGAATATTGCGGTTGGTCATGTGCAGGCGACCTTTTTCATGTTTTTAGCAGTCTTTACCCTGCTATTGATTGCGGAGATAAAAATTATGTTGAAACAGATTTCCATCGGACCGGAGGGCATGTGAAATGATAGCAAATCTTGAATATGGAACTTTACAGCAGATCTGGTGGATCCTCTGTAGCGTAGTCGGCTCTCTGTTTTTGTTTCTGACCTTTGTCCAGGGCGGGAACACCCTGCTCTGGCAGGTGGCGAAAAATGATGTGGAAAACGCCCTGGTAATCAATTCTCTGGGCCGAAAATGGGAGTTGACATTTACTACCCTGGTGCTTTTTGGTGGGGCCCTTTTTGCTGCCTTTCCCAAATTTTATGCCACCAGTTTTGGCGGCGCCTACTGGGTGTGGATGTTGATTCTCTTTACCTTTATAATTCAGGCCGTCAGTTATGAATATCGGACAAAACCCAACAATTTCCTTGGTGCCAGAACCTATGAACTGTTCCTGCTGATCAACGGCACGGTGGGAGTTTTGCTCATTGGCGCAGCAGTTGGCACTTTTTTTACTGGCTCCAATTTCACCCTGGACATGTATAATAAGGTCGTCTGGACGAATCCTCTGCGGGGACTGGAGGCAGCTTTTTCCCTGTTTAACCTCTCTCTTGGTCTCTTCCTGGTTTTTAATGCCCGAGTCCTGGGAGGTATGTATCTGCTAAACAATATCAATTTTTCCGCTCTCGATGATTTTCAAACCAGACTGCGGAAAGCGGTGTGGACCAATTTTCTCTGCGCCCTGCCCTTTCTGCTCTTCGTGTTGGTGTCTTTGCTGTTGATGAAGGGATTCAGTGTTGACGCTAGCGGCACGGTATCAATGGTGGCCGGAAAGTATCTTCAAAACCTGCTGGCCATGCCGCTGGTCTTGGGTCTTTTGCTGGTGGGGTTGGTACTGGTGATTGTGGCAGTATTGACTACGGCCTTCAAGGGCAGCAACAGCGGGATCTGGCTGGCAGGACTGGGGACAGTACTGGTAGGGCTTGCCGTCTTTTTCCTTGCTGGATTTAACAATACGCCTTTTTATCCATCAAAAGCCGATCTCCAGTCCAGCCTGACGATCATGAACGCCTCGTCAAGTAAATACACCCTGACGGCCATGACCTATGTTGCTCTCGGAATTCCGCTGGTCCTTGCTTATGTAGCCTTCGTCTGGCGCCAGATGGACTCCCAGAAACTGGCGGCCCACGAAGTGGTGGATGACGAAAGTTACTGAGAGAAGAGGCAAAAAACAGATTTACATCTTCTTGTCATAAAAAAATGGATATTGGAGAAATATCATGACAATTGTACTTATTTTTTCTTGGATGGCCTTGATTTTTGTTTCCTATAAAGGCGCTGTTATCGCCCTGGACAAAGCTGGTCTGCTCTAACCCCCCCAAATTAGGGCGGACTGGAACAGAAGGGCAAAAGGGAGGGATACCCTTCCTTTTGCCCTCTGGGGAGTCTTTTGTTTGGCAGAAGGCTCTGTTGATGCCAATTGCTTTGCATTTTCACTATTAAAACCATGATTGATTTACACACACAAAAAATCACCCTGCTGGGTTCCAATGTCAAGATTCGCAATCTGCCCATCAAACAGGTCAGCCTGCTTGAAGAGGGGAGTTTGCCGGCCTATGGTTATAATCCAGGAGATCATATCGAACTGATGGCGGGTGATGTCTCGGTGGAATATGGCCGGCTGGAGCAGTGCCTGACCTGGCTTGCCGCCTATATTGCCGAATCGGACCTGAATCCGCGGGTGCATACCATCTCCTACGGCGAGCAGAAGGATATCTTCCAGATTTTTCGACGATATGCCGGAACGGCAAAAATCCCTGATGATCACGGCTGGTTCATGGTCAACCAATATCTGCCTGCCGGAGCCCGGGTAAATAGCACGGAACCGTTTCGCATTGATGACAGCAATCGTGAGATATTCAGCAATAATAATGGCTTGATTGTCATTGATGATTGCGGCTGCCCACCCCATCTCACCCAGGATGATTTTGCCCGTAACCCCGAGGCCTGGGTGATTGCCCTGGGCATCAGTGTGGCCCACTGGCGAACCTGGGCCGAGATGTGTGGGGAGCGAATTACCCTGTTCTGTCGTCTGGCTGATCTGGAAACCACCCGAATGGAGATGGACTGTTCGGTCAACTGGGAAACCATTGTCGCCATGTGCCTGCGGGCCCTGCGCACAGAAGAGGTTGGCCTGTGGAACAGTCAAACCAGAAAGTTTCACTGCCATATCATTGTTGAAATGTTCCCGCACGGGATTCTGTATATCGGGCCGAAGGCCATCTATTTTCGGCATCGCAAGGGCTGTCTGCCAGAAAAAAGTTCACCCCGGCAACGGGGATCGGTTCCCTGCTATGACACCCTGATTCTGGCCATGCTGGCCATGGATGCCCTCCGTTTTGGCGGGTTTACCTTCTCTCGCAACTATTTTTATGACTTTTCCCAGCGGGTGATGCAGAATTGGTCAAGCCTGTCTCAACATGGCTACTATTTCCGAGAGACCCTTGAGTTTCCCAATCTCGATTTTGCCAAGAGTTATCCCGGCGGCTATTCGTGTTCCTTTGTTGATGGCGGCTACGATCCATCTTTTTTTGAATTGCCTGATTTTTCCAGTGACTTTGAAACCACCCTTGATCTGGTTTCCAGCCAGATTTGGTCATCTGAGAAAAAAGCGGCGCTGCGCAAGTTTTTTTATTTGGGTAAGCCCTCACCCATGTGCCATGAGGTGCCTCTTGCCGGAACACATGGATATCTCGATGAAATAGTGGCAGTCTTGTACAATCTGAAGGAAGAGGTCAATCGGAAAACCGGATTTCACAATTTGCCGATCTTCAATGTCGGTCACCTACGAACCACCGATCCCGCCGAAATTGATCCAGTTATAACGCTGCAAAATGTTATGGACTCCTATGTGTCCAAAGAGAATGTGCAACGACCGCTGTGTATCGGTGTGTTTGGGCCTCCTGGTTCGGGAAAATCCTTTGCCGTTCGCCAGGTGGCAGCGGTCATTGCCAAAAAATTCCAGGGTGATCCCTTTGATTTTTTTGAGTTTAATCTAACCCAGTTCTCTTCACCTGATGAGATCAATTCGGCCATAGAACCGGTCCGGGCGGCGGTGGCAAGGGGGAAAGTGCCGATTGTTTTCTGGGATGAGTTTGATTGTCGCTATGAGGGCCATGAATTTGGTTATCTTCGTTATTTCCTGCCATCCATGCAGGACGGGGTTACCTATGTCAATGGTATTCCACACTATATTGGCAGGGCAATTTTTGTATTTGCCGGAGGAGTCAAGGCCAGTTGGGAAGGGATGGAAAAATTACTGGATACGAGTAAACCGGAAATGCTGGAGAAGATGAAAACTCTGAAAATCCCAGACTTTATGAGCCGATTACGAGTGGTTCTTGATATTGATGGGATTGAAGTGCCGGACAATTTGCTGCGCGATTCAGCCAGCCCTGCGGAACTGGAAGAGTTACGGCGGATATTACTCAAGCGGGCCTTTATTATCGCCCATCAGATGGATACCCATTGGAAGAAGGCGGCACGCAAAACCTCGGGACTGCTGCTGCGCCTGCTCTTGGCTCGCTATAAATTCGGAGCCCGTTCCATTGAGGCGGTTATCGAAGCCAGTCGAGCCTCGGATCGGATCGTTTATGGCTTGCCGGAACTTATTGCCCCTTCGGCGGCTCGCATTCACGCCGAGTGGCGCGTAGAGCTGGAGCGCCGTATTGACCAGCTCAGGAAAAACAAGGGTTTGCGGGCAGTATGGTAAGAGACAGAAAATGGTCAGATTTGGATGCAGCGATTGAACAGGTAAGCGAGCTTGCGAGACTCCGAAACCGCAGGTGCAGTTGGGCTACACCGAGGATTTTGTGATTGAGCTGCGAGCAAAGATGGCCCAAAA
>DYNG01000047.1 GCA_020721165.1 Desulfocapsa sulfexigens | reverse complement strand
TGTGTTCCACCACCCTGCCGCAACTGGTCTATCCCCGGGTGGTGACTCATCCCGCTTATCAGGACTATCTGAATGAGCGCATTCGGCGCTATGAAAAATGCTCCCGGATTGCCCATGAGAGCCTGAAGAATGTCAAGGGGGTACTGGTGAACCGGCCCAACGGGGCCTTTTACATGAGTGTCTGCTTTGAAGAGGGTCTGCTGACCCATCAGCAGACCCTGCCCATTGCCAACAAGGAGATCCGCAGCCTGGTGGAGTCGTTGGTGGCTGCTCCCAACACCTCGGTGGATAAGCGCTTTGTCTATTACCTGCTGGGCTCTACCGGGGTCTGCGTGGTGCCCCTCAGCTCCTTTGCCACGGATCTGCAAGGGTTTCGCATTACACTGCTGGAGCGGGATGAAGCAAAATTTATCCAGATATTCCAGACGATTGCCAACTCCATTAGCCAGTATTTGCAGAGCTGACCTGTAACCCAAGCGGGTACTATAAAGCGGGTTGTGTCTCTTGAGCAGGGGATGACGGTTGATCAGGGAAAGAGATAGAAACGAAGCCCCTGTTCAAGAGGCTGGTTGTCGGAAAATTTGCAGCCGATGGTCTTGTCGTCAATGGACTGCACTGTCACCTGTTTGATGATGGTGGTTTGCTTGCGGTCGTCCAGGGTAAAACTCACCTGAGCATGTTGGCCAATGCTGATGGAATGCGAGCCCGGGGTCTTAAACTGCAGGCCGCCGAGTGAGATGTTGGTGACCTGCATGTGGCCGCAGCCGGTAGCCGGGGCCTGCATGGTATAAACCCCGCTGAGTTGGGTTTTTTTCCAGTGTTTCCTGTGGGCGGCATCGGTAATTTCGTAGATTCCTGGCAGAATCGTCTTTTTTCGATAGTGTTTGCGGAAATCAAGGGACACAGTAAAAGAGTGGCCGCAGGCGCAGCGAACCTTTAAGACATGCTGCTGATCACGAAACTTGCCCACGGGCACCGTTTTGGCCTGCTGGCAGTACGGGCAGGTAATGGTTGCGCTGTCGTCAGGTTTGACAAAGGCGCGAACAAGGGTTGGCTCACTCATGGTTGTATACTGGTAAAAAATGAAAAGAAGATCCTGTCATCTTTGTCAATCTGGAGAGATGCCGGATGCCGTGTGTTCCTCAATCATAAATAAGAGTCGTATAGTTTTCCAGCTGTTTTTCCGTTTCCGGATCCAGGTCGCTGGCCACTTCATGAATCTGGTATTCCCGTTGACAGCTGGTACAGCGCAGGCGAATCCGCCAGCAACTGCGCCGTACTTCCAGCTTGTGATGACAGTCGCGGCACAGCATAGCGGTTAACTCAGCAGCTCCTCGCGGGTGAAGATGGATTCAAGGGTGTAGCCGGCATCGGCCAAGGTCTTCACCCCTCCTTCCTGCCGTTCGACCACGGTAATCACCACGCCCACCTTGAACCCCTGCCCTTCAACTCGCTCGATCACCTTGAGCAGAGTGCCGCCAGTGGTGACCACATCTTCAATCAGGGCGACGCGACATCCGGCTGGCATGTTTTTCAGGCCTTCAATATAATTGCCGGTGCCGTGCCCCTTGGCCTCTTTGCGGACAATAAAGGCCGGAATGGGTTGCTTCTCCAGAAAACTGACTATGGAAACCGCTGTTACCAGAGGATCAGCGCCCAGGGTCATGCCCCCCACCGCCTGAATGGGCTCGGTCTGGCGGTGAATGATGTCCAGAATCAGCTTGCCGCAGAGATAGGCCCCTTCTGCCGACAGGGTGGTCTGTTTGCCGTCAATATAAAAATCCGAGGTCTTGCCGGAGGTGAGGGTAAAAGAACCCTGACGATAGGATTTTTCCAGGAGGATCTCTTTGAGTCGTTGCCGATCATTCATAATAAGAAAGAAAAGGTGAAGTGAATAAAAATGCTAACTCGCCCGTCGTGTGCTTCATCTGCATTTTTCTCGCCGAGGGCGTACGGTTCAGCAGGGTTACGAATCTTCGTTGCGCGATTTTTTATATATTGACCAGAGTAGGTTCCTGAAGAAGACTTTTTATGATTGCCGAAAAATACCTGTTTTGCAAGGTGATGGAAAGAAAAAACTGGTAATAATGAAAAATGTCATGTTAATCTGCGAAACTAAGGGGCGGATCTGCTTATGGCGTTGGTGATGGCAAGACTTTACCCGTCTTGCTCGGGCCTTGCGGTATTCTCTGCTGGCGGGTACTGCTTGTGGTCATGGCTGGCTGTTTTGCCAGCTTCGTTGTTTATAAAGGCCCAGGTTTTTTGTCCTTCTGGGTAAAAGCCCCCTGTTTTTTTCAAAGAGTTTTTTCTGATAAAATATACATCCCGCCCAGCGGGGTGAGGAGTTCTTTATGTGCGGGATTGTCGGTTATGTTGGGGGGCGGCGGGTGGTGCCGGTGATCCTTGAGGGCCTGCGGCGCCTGGAATATCGTGGCTATGATTCGGCGGGCATTGTCTATCTGGAGGAGGGGCAACTGGTCAAACGGCGGGCGGCCGGCAAGCTGTCCGAACTGGAGGCATTGGTGGAGGATTCTCTGCTGGCCCCGTCGCATATCGGTCTGGGGCATACCCGCTGGGCCACGCACGGAGCGCCGACCACTGAAAACGCTCATCCCCACAGTGATTGCACGGGGAATCTGGTGGTGGTGCATAATGGGATCATTGAGAATTACCACTCCCTGCGCGAGGATCTGGTGGGGAAAGGGCATCACTTCCGTTCGGAGACCGACACCGAGGTGTTGGCCCATTTGATTGAGGAGACTCTCGCCAGTACGGGCGAACTGGTGGCGGCGATTCGCCAGGCCCTGGCCCGGGTGGAAGGTTCCTATGCCCTGGGCGTGTTGTGGACAGGGCTCCCCGACACCCTGGTTGCGGTGCGCAATCACAGCCCGCTGGTGCTGGGTGTGGGCGCCAATGGCGGCTCGTTTCTGGCCTCGGATATTCCGGCCCTGCTGCCTTTTACCAACCAGGTCATCTTCCTTGATGACCGGGAAATGGCGATTCTGAGCGCGACGGGGCAATCGTTTTATTCTCTCGACAGCGCAACGCCTCTGGTCAAGGAGATCCAAACCATTGACTGGAATGCCGCCATGGCCGAGAAGGGTGGTTTTCGTCATTTCATGCTGAAAGAGATCTTTGAACAGCCCCAGGCCATTCTCAATACGGTGTGCGGTCGGATTGATCTGGAGGAAGGCGTTGTTGATCTGACGGAAACGGGACTGACTCCCGAGGTGTTGGCCGGCATTGATCGTATTTTTCTGGTGGCCTGCGGCACCTCCTGGCATGCGGCCCTGGTGGCCAAGTACTGGATTGAGCAGTGGGCGGAAATTCCGGTGGAGGTGGATATCGCCTCCGAGTTTCGTTATCGCAAACTCCTTATCAATGAACGGACACTGACCATTGCCATTTCTCAGTCCGGTGAGACCGCCGACACCCTGGCCGGTATCCGGCGGGCCAAAAAACTTGGCTCCCGGATTCTGACCATCTGTAATGTGGTCGGCTCGACCATGACCCGCGAGGCCGATGGGGTCGTCTATACCCACGCCGGCCCCGAAATTGGGGTGGCCTCCACCAAGGCCTTTACCGCCCAGTTGGCCGCCCTTTTCCTTTTTACCCTCTATCTCGGGCAGCAGAAAAAGATCTTGAGCTCTGAAACCATTCGGGAGTTGGGTCAGGCCTTAATTGATATTGCGACGGTGATTGAACGGGAGCTGCCTCGTTTGCAGCAGGAAATTGCCAGCCTGATTGACCACTATTATGATGGCCACGATTTTCTTTTTGTCGGGCGGGGGCTTAATTTTCCCATTGCCCTGGAAGGGGCCTTAAAGCTCAAGGAGATCTCCTATATTCATGCCGAGGGCTATGCCGCTGGCGAGCTCAAACACGGCCCCATTGCCCTGATTGATAAGGATATGCCAGTTTTCGCCATCGTTCCCCAGGACGGGGTGTACCAGAAATCCATCTCCAATGTCGAGGAGATCAAGGCCCGGTCTGGTCGCCTGATTTTGCTGGGGACGGAGGGGGATGCCCATCTGCGGACCATCAGCGATGTCGTTATCACCCTGCCCCGGGTGCATGAGCAGATGAACCCCATTCTTTATACCATTCCCGCTCAGCTTCTGGCCTACGAGATCGCCACTCGCCGGGGCTGTGATGTGGATCAGCCCCGCAATCTGGCGAAAAGCGTGACGGTGGAGTAGGGTGGCCATGATTCAGATCGGTCTGGAAAATCTTCTCGCCTCTCCCTGCCCGGCCCTGGAGGGTAAGCGGCTCGGGCTCTTGTCCAATCAGGCCTCCACCGACCGTCATTTTACCCATGCGCGGGTACTGCTGCAACAGCGATTCGGCCCGCAACTGACCTGCCTCTTTGCTCCGCAGCATGGTTTTTTCTGCGAGAAGCAGGACAATATGATCGAGTCGGGGCATCAGACCGACAGCCTGACCGGCCTGCCCCTGTTCAGCCTCTATGGGGAGACCCGTCGTCCCACCCAGGCCATGTTTGAGCAGCTCGATGTCCTGCTCATTGATCTGGTTGATGTGGGCACCCGGGTCTATACCTTTCTCTACACCCTGGCCTATTGCCTGGAGGCTGCGGCTCAATATGGCAAGCGGGTGGTGGCGCTTGACCGCCCTAATCCCCTGGGCGGGCTGGCGGTTGAGGGCAATATTCTGGAACCGGATTGTACCTCCTTTGTCGGGCTTTATCCGTTGCCGATGCGGCACGGCCTGACATTTGGCGAACTGGCCCTCCATATCAACAGGGAATTTGGTCTGGGGGCCGATCTTGAGATCGTGCCCATGCGGGGTTGGCGGCGTTCGATGCTTTTTCGGGATACCGGTTTCCCCTGGGTCTTTCCCTCTCCCAATATGCCGACCCCGGAAACGGCTCTGGTCTATCCCGGCCAGGTGATCTGGGAGGGAACCAATATCTCGGAGGGGCGCGGCACGACCCTGCCTTTTGAGCTGGTGGGCGCGCCCTTCTGGGAACACGAGCCGATCATGCAGGCCCTGGCCGCAACCGATCTGCCCGGTTGTTTTCTGCGGCCTCTGGTCTTTGAACCGACCTCCGGCAAATGGGCGGGCCAGCCTTGTGTCGGCTTTCATCTGCATGTGACGGATGCGCGGTCATTTTTGCCCTACCGCACCAGTCTGGCCTTGTTGCAGGCGGTTCTTCGGTTATATCCACAGAATTTTCGCTATAAAGAGCCGCCCTATGAGTATGAGTTTGAACGGCTGCCCATGGATCTGATCCTGGGCAGTCAGAAGGTTCGTAAGGCGCTGGAGGAGGGCCAGCCGCTGGTGGAGTTGGAGGCTGGCTGGCGGAGCGAACTGGACGAGTTTGCGGGGATTCGTCAGCGCTCTTTTGTGTATCATGAATAAAAAGACGGAAACCAGAAGCCAGAAGCCAGAATGAATGAGAACAATCGGTAGGGTGCGTTCCACGCACCAATTTCCCGTGATGGCACATCTACACTGGTGCGCGGCGCGCACCCTACTTTCCTCTGGTTTCCATGCGGCGTATGGGAACCAGAAGCCTGAGGAACGAATGAAATGATCGGAGTTGCATGAAGGGAATAACATCAGGTGTAAATATGAAAAATGTGCCGTTGCGGCAGTTGGCGGAATTGGTGCAGGGTGAGTTGGTGGGTGATGGCGAGGTGCTTATTCACGAGCTGGATGCCCTCGACACAGCCGGGGGCGGGGCGATCAGCTTTCTGGCCCAGGCTAAGGATGCGGCTGCCCTGGAGTTCACCAAAGCCTCGGCGGTGATCGTCCCTCTGGCCATTGAATCAGCAATCCTGCCCCTTATCCGGGTGCGCGATCCCTATCTGGCGGCAGCCATTATCCACACCCATCTGCTGGCCACCCCTTTTCAGGCCAGCGGCGTTCATCCCACGGCCTTTGTGGGGGCGGAGAGCATCCTGGCGGAGCAGATAGCCATTGCCCCTCTGGTCGTCATTGGTCAGCGGGTTTGTTTGGGGCAGCGGGTGCGGATTGAATCCGGGGCGGTGATCGGCGATGGTGTGGAGATCGGCGAGGACACCGTCATTCACGCCAATGTCACCATCATGGACGGCTGCCGGATCGGAGCGCGGGTAACCATCCACCCCGGGGCGGTGATCGGCAGTGATGGCTATGGCTATGCCACCGACAGCCAGGGCGTTCATTTCAAGCGGCCGCAGGTGGGGATCGTTGAAATTGGCGATGATGTGGAGATTGGGGCCAATACCTGTATTGACCGGGCCTCGTTTGGCGTGACCCGGATTGGCGCAGGCACCAAGATTGATAATCTGGTGCAGGTGGCCCATAATGTGGTGGTGGGCGAGGGCTGCCTGCTCGTGGCCCAGGTGGGCATTGCCGGCTCTACTACCTTGGGCCGTAGCGTGGCGCTGGGCGGTCAGGCCGGACTGGCCGGTCACATTCATCTGGAGGACGGGGTGATGGTGGCGGCCCAGGCCGG
>DYNG01000046.1 GCA_020721165.1 Desulfocapsa sulfexigens | reverse complement strand
CCAGCAGATCATGGGTCACCAGCACCTGTCCATCACAATGGATACCCGCCCCAATGCCAATGGTGGCAATCGTCAGGCGGGCGGATATTATCTGCGCCAACTGGTCAGGAATACATTCCAGCACCACCGCCAGGGCGCCAGCCGCTTCCAGTTCCGTGGCCGCTGCCACCATTTTTTGGGCCGATTCCAGATCCCGGCCCTGCACCTTGTAGCCGCCAAGCTGAGAGGCTGTTTGCGGGGTCAGGCCCAGGTGGCCGATGGTGGGAATCCCGGCGGCCACCATGGCCGCCACCGTCGCGGCAACCTCGGCGCCGCCCTCAAGTTTAACGGCATCGCATCCCGCCTCTTTCAGAAAGCGACTGCCATTGATAATGGCGTCGCGGATTCCGCTCTGGTACGAGCCAAAAGGCATGTCGCCGACGATAAAGGCGGTGGGCGCCCCCCGCCGCACCGCTGCGGCATGATGCAGCATCTCATCCATCGTCACCGGCACGGTGGAATCATACCCCAAAACCACCATGCCCAGCGAATCCCCGACCAGCAGCATGTCCACCCCGCAACCACTCAGCAACGACGCCATGGCGGCATCATAGGCGGTCAACATAACAATTTTTTCTCCTGCCGCCTTCATGTCCCTAATCTCGGCAACCGTCTTTCGTTTCGCCATGATTATTCTCCTGCTTCGCTGGTAAAGAGTGAGGGTTGACGACGATCAGGCGCGCCCTGTTTGGGCAACGGTCGTTGAAAATGCTGATAGGCCTTGACCGTGGCCATGCGCCCCCGAGGAGTCCGGGCCAGAAAACCGGACTGAATCAGAAAGGGTTCATAGACATCTTCAAGGGTGTTCTTCTCTTCACAAACCACCGTGGCGAGGGTTTCAAGTCCGATGGGGCCGCCCTGAAAGGTGTCAATGATCGTGAGGAGAATCCGCCGATCCATATCATCAAGACCAAAGGCATCTACATTCAACAGGTTCAAGGCCGCATCGGCAACCCGGGCATCAATCACGGCATGACTGCCAACTTCCGCAAAATCCCGCACTCGCCGCAACAGGCGATTGGCAATCCGGGGCGTGCCACGGGAACGACGACCAAGTTCCAAGGCCCCGCTGGCATCAATCTTCATTCCCAGAATCAGGGCCGAGCGCTGGACAATAACCACCAGTTCTTCGGGCGAATAGAGTTCCAGACGCAAAACGACCCCAAAACGATCCCGCAGGGGCGGGGTCAAGAGGCCGGTGCGGGTCGTCGCCCCCACCAGGGTAAAACGGGGCAGATCCATCCGCACCGAGCGGGCCCCCGGGCCCTGGCCAATAATCAGATCCAGCTGAAAATCCTCCATTGCCGGATACAAAATCTCTTCCACCGCATGGTTGAGGCGATGAATTTCGTCAATAAAAAGGATGTCGCCTTCCTGGAGGCTGGTGAGAATGGCGGCCAGATCCCCCTGCCGCTCAATCACCGGCCCGGAGGTCACCTTGATCCCGGCATCCATCTCGTTGGCGATAATATGCGACAGGGTGGTCTTGCCCAGCCCCGGAAAGCCATGAAACAGGACATGATCCAGCGGTTCCCCCCGCCCTCGGGCGGCCCGGATAAAGATGTCAAGACTGGTCCGCAATCCCTCCTGACCGATATAATCGGCCAACCTCTTGGGCCGCAGATCAAAGTCGGTGGAGGATTCCCGATGGCAGGCCCGGGACGAGACCAGCCGCGCCTCCTCTCCACCCTCATCCACCCCGATGTCTTCCTCAATATTCATGCCAGTGTCCGCAGGGTTTCACGAATGAGTTCCGCCATCGGCATGGCGGCAAAAGCGGCATCTCCCACCCGTTTTTTCACCATTGTCATGGCCTGCCGGGCCACCGGATCGGGATAACCAAGATTGACCAGGGCCGACAGACTGTCAGCCACTGCCGCAGAAGAGGCCGACAGGGGCGACGACGAAGGTTTTCCCGCTCTTGCCTCCGACCCGCCGCCCCCCCCTTGCAGATGGGCCACCTTCTCCTTCAACTCCACACACAATCGCTCCGCCGTCCGCTTGCCCACGCCGGGCAGGGCAACCAGCCGGGGAATGTCTTCCTGGACAATGGCCTGACTCAGCTCCGCCACCTTCATCCCCGAAAGTATAGCCAACGCCAGTTTCGGGCCAATACCGGACACCGTGTTGAGGATCAGAAACAACTCCTTCTCCTCCGCCTCCCAAAAGCCATAGAGGAGCAGGGCATCTTCACGCACCAGGGTATAAATATACAAAAAAACCGGCGCCTCTTTTTCCGGCAGGCGGGCCAGGGCCTCGGTGGAAAGAAAAACTTCATAGCCCACTCCGCCCACAGCAATCACAACCCGATCCGAGCCGAGTATCTGCACAGTTCCAGTCAGTGTGGCAATCATTGATTCTTTTTCATTGGTTCTACTTTGTCACATTGTCCCTCCGTCATAAGCGGCACCCCTTTAACCCCCCTTAATCCCCTTATCAGGGGGGAGATTTTTAGTTTCCCCCCTGATAAGGGGATTAAGGGGGGTTGTTTTTAATGTGACAAAGTAGAGATACAATCGTTCTCTTTTTCTGGGAGATCATCATGAACAGAGATGTTTATCAGGAACCGTTAGTCAGTCGTTACACCAGTCGGGCCATGCAGGAACTGTTTTCCGAGAAAACAAAATTCACTCAATGGCGTCGTTGCTGGCTGGCCCTGGCTGAGGCCCAATACGAGCTGGGACTGACCGATATTATCAGACCGGAGATGCTTGAGCAGATGCGGGCCAATATTGACAATATTGACTATGATCTGGCCGCAGCCAAAGAAAAAGAAATTCGTCATGATGTCATGGCGCATGTCTTTGAGTTTGGGACAAAATGTCCTCTGGCCGAGGGTATTATTCACTTGGGCGCCACTTCGCAGTTTGTGGTCTGCAATACCGATCTTATTGTCCAGAAACAAGCCTTTGCCTTGATTCGTGCGGCTCTGCTCCAGGTTATTGCCAATCTGGCCGAGTTTGCCCTCAAATATAAAGACCTGCCAACCCTTGGCTTTACCCATTATCAACCGGCCCAACCAACGACGGTGGGCAAAAGAAACACCTTGTATATTCAAGACCTTATTATGGATCTTGAATATATTGATTCGTTTCTTGCCCAGATCAAGGCCCGGGGGGCCAAAGGAACTGTGGGCACCCAGGCCACATTTCTTGAGCTTTTCAAGGGCGACCATCAAAAAGTCAGAGCTCTGGACGAACTGGTCTCGCGCAAACTTGGTTTCCAGGATGCCTTTGCGGTTACCGGCCAGACCTACCCCCGAAAGCTGGATATGAAACTTGCCGAAACGCTCGCTGGAATAGGCGCTTCTGCGCATAAGTTCGCAGTTGACTTGAGGTTGCTTTCCAACCTCAAGGTGCAGGAAGAGCCTTTTGAAAAAAATCAAACCGGCTCATCCGCCATGGCCTATAAACGAAATCCCATGCGTTCAGAACGAATGACCGGCCTGGCCCGCAAGCTAATGGGGCTTCCCGCTGACTTTGCCGCCACCTTTGCCAATCAGTGGTTTGAACGAACTCTTGATGACTCGGCCATTCGCCGCATGGATATCCCCCAGGCCTTTTTACTCACCGACGCAATCCTCAAGTTGTTTGTCAATATTACATCGCAAATGGTTGTCTTCCCGAAACAAATAGAGCGGCATCTACGAATGGAACTCCCCTTTATGTCCACGGAAAAAATCCTGATGGAGTCGGTTGAAAAAGGAAAAAGCCGCCAGGAAATGCATGAGATTATCAAGGAACACTCTCTGGCTGCCGGCAAGGTGGTCAAGGAAGAAGGTGGCGACAATGACCTGTTGCAACGATTGGCCGATGATGACCGGATTCCCTTTTCGATGGTGGAAATTCAGGCAATGGTTGGTGATTATGCCCAATTCACTGGCCGAGCCTCAGCCCAAACCTTTGAATACATAGAAGAAGTAGTCCGTCCTCTGCTCTTTTCGCGCAAGGCTCAGATGGGGGCAGTTGACTCTTCTCTATCGGTATAATGGGTGCTATCTTGCTGGATAATGTAGGCGCCACCACCCTGCCCTTCAAGGAGCTCTATCTGGCAATTGCCCCGCACCGTTTCCATTTTCTCAAAAATATTCTTGAAGGATATGACGGAATGGTGGTTCTTTCCAGTATAGATGGGAAAAAGGGTTTGGTTCGTCTGCGTTATCCCGATCATTTTGAGAAGATTATTTTTGATCTGTTATGGGCATTGGTTCCTCAGATCAGCAGGTTTTAACCTGTCTCAATTTGTTCGTGTAAAATCTCGATATCTATAGTTCCACTTTGTGACATTGTCCCGCTGTCATAAGCGGCACACCTTTAACCCCCCTTAATCCCCCCTTATCAGGGGGGGGAGATTTTTAGTTTCCCCCCTGATAAGGGGGGATTAAGGGGGGTTGTTTTTAATGTGACAAAGTAGAGATAGCAACAACCTATTTTATCATAATAATTTATATGACCAATCGTGCCTTTCACATCCGAACCTTCGGTTGCCAGATGAACGAACGGGATTCCGAAATCATGGCCCAACTCCTGGCCGAGCGAGGATATATCGAGACCGCCGATGCCGATTCCGCCGACCTGGTGATTATCAACACTTGCTCCATTCGGGCCAAGGCCGAACAAAAGGCCATGAGTCTGCTGGGGGTTTTGCGCAAGGCCAAGAAAAAGCGGCCCGGAATGCGAATCTGTGTGGCTGGATGTGTGGCCCAGCAGGAAGGAGAGGATTTATGCGAGCGAATGCCGCACATTGACCTGGTTCTTGGCACCCAGAATCTCTATCGTTTACCCGAATTGCTTGATGATCTTAATGGAACGACCGGCCTGGTGGCTGTGGGGATGTCAGATTCCTATGAGATTCCCGCCTTTATTCCGTCTTGGGCGCCCTCCTTTTCTGACCATCTTCTGCCCGCCGAATCGTTCTCATCTCCGGCGCCGCCCCCCTCCCCTGCCCTGCCCTTATTTCGCAAGTTTTTAACCATCATGCAGGGTTGCAATAATTTTTGTACCTATTGCGTGGTGCCTTACACAAGAGGTCGTGAAATATCCCGAAAAGTTAACGATATAATTGAAGAAGCTCATGCGCTTGTTGATGCCGGGATCGTCGAGATCACTCTACTGGGTCAGAATGTCAATTCGTATGGATGTACCAATGTCGTCTCAGCCGATGGCTCTCCCTACTCTTTTTCCCGACTGTTACGGGAAGTGGCGGCCATTCAAGGCCTTAAACGGCTTCGTTTTACCACCTCCAACCCCAAAGACCTCTCTCTGGAGCTTATGCGCTGTTTTGCGGAGATAGACATTCTCTGTCCCCAGCTTCATCTGCCGCTCCAATCGGGCTCCAACGCCGTTCTCGCCCGAATGAACCGCAAATATACACGGGAAGAGTATTTGCACAAGGTGGCGGAACTGCGCTCCTTCCGCCCGGATATTGCCCTCAGCACCGATGTTATTGCCGGCTTTCCCGGCGAAAGCGAGGCTGATTTTGAGCAGACCATGGATATTTTGGAAGAGGTTCGTTTTCACAGTTCTTTTTCATTCAAGTATTCGGATCGGCCCGGCGCTCGCTCCGCCAGCTTTCCCGACAAGATTGCGGAAACGATCAAATCCCGACGGCTTGCCCGCTTTCAACAGCGGCAGGATGAAATCTGCCTGGAACAGAATCGTCTGTTCGTGGGCCAAACCCTGCCGGTGATGATTGAAAAAATTACGGATCAGGATGGCATGGTGGGCCGCACCGCAACCAATCATCTTGTTCATATTGCCGAAAAAACCGCCTGCGTCCCTGGCGATATTCTGCTGGTTGGCATTAATCATGCTGGTCAGCATTCTTTAGGCGGGGCCTTATTCCCTCAGCATCAGGAGAACTTCCATGATTGATCTCCATACCCATTCGTTTTTCAGTGACGGTGTCCTTGTTCCCGCTGAACATCTTCGCCGGGTTGAAGTCCTGGGCTATACCGCCGTGGCCATCACCGACCATGCCGATAGCTCCAACCTGGATTTTATCATCCCCCGCCTGATTCAGGTGGCCAGGGATCTCAATCCTCTTTCGCGCACCCGACTTCTTCCCGGAGTCGAACTCACCCATGTCCCCCCTGCCCTTATCGGCCCTCTGGTTCGTAAGGCCCGAGAACTGGGCGCCCAGGTGGTGGTGGTGCATGGCGAGACCATTGTCGAGCCGGTGGCGCCAGGCACCAATCTGGCGGCCATTGAGGCCGGGGCGGATATTTTGTCCCATCCCGGTTTTATCAGCGAAGACGAAGCGCGATTGGCGGCCCAAATGGGGGTTTTTCTGGAATTATCGGGCCGTAAAGGCCACTGCCTGACCAACGGTTTTGTGGCGAAAATGGCGCAACGGACCGGCGCAAACCTCATAGTGAATGCGGATGCGCATACTCCGGGAGATTTTTTGACCGCAGAAATGGCCCGCCTGGTGGCGAGGGGCGCCGGACTGAGCGAAGAGGAATACAGGCAG
>DYNG01000045.1 GCA_020721165.1 Desulfocapsa sulfexigens | reverse complement strand
CCGTATAGCCGCCGAGCAAAAAAATGCCGATATCTGGGTCCAGGAGCAAAAAAAAGCCTTGACGAAGCATTTTGCCGCTGAGCAGAGCGCCGTGCACGCCGAATCTGAACAGAAGATCGGCTTGATGCGCCGGGAATGTGAAGCGAAGTCGGCCGAATATCGCCGCCAGGCAGAAGAACTGGCCCTATTCATGGAAAATGTTGATGATGCCGTTGTGACCAAACTTGTGCGACAGGTCATTATCGCCACGATTCCCGGATTTGATCCATGATTCTCCGCATGGCAAAAATTGCCGTCATGGGCCCTCGTGAGCTGCTTCTCCCTACGCTTGCCTTCATAGAACAGCAGGGTGTTCTGCAGGTTGACCAGGAAATCCGGCCTCAACAGTTTGAAGCCGTTGAACTATCATTGCCAAGCATCGCCTTTGATCGAGATGCCCTGCGACAGCGTTTCGTTTATGAAGATTTGTTAATGAAAATTGACGAACTGCTGACCTGTCTTTCTCCCGAAGAAGGAAGGGAGTATTCTCTGGATACAGACAGCTTGGCCAATTTTGTGATGGAGATTATTGACAAGCACATTCTGAATACGCACAAACTTGATCAGGAAGCCAAGAACATTGCCCATACCCTGAAAGAATATCAGGAAGCCTGGTCGTTTCTCGATGCGGTCTCCCCCCTGTTCAAAGGGAAAACAACAGAGCCTCTGCTTGATTATATCGGTATTTCCATTCGTAATCCCGGCGCCTTGAAAGAGCTTCAGGAGCATTTGCAACTGGAGACCGGCAAGCCGATAGTTATTGACACTGTTGAACGGGAAGGCGGGGAGTTATCCGGCATAATTGCCGCTGAGCGAGAAACAGCCGATTTCATCCGCAAAAAGCTCCATCACAACCTGGTGCTGGAACGAGACCTGCCCCGTGAGCTCCTTGGCCTGTCCATGCCGGAGCAGATAGCCGTGCTTACTGAAAAGCGGGCGGGGCTGCTCAAAAGGCAGGGGCAGATCAACGAGCAACTGGCGCTCTTCAGCCAGCGATGGCAGGGGGTGAATCGGCAGGTTCCCAACTGGATCGTTGTCCAGCTTTCTCTTCTCAAGGTGACCGCCTCTGTGTATCAAACCTCCATGTGTTTTTTTATCTTTGGCTGGATCCCCCAGAAAAAGGTCGAATCGTTCAGAGAGGGGCTGGATGCTGAATTTAGTGGCAAGGTGACCGTAGAGGAAAAAGAAATCCTCGTGCAGGAGCTGGAGCGGGTTCCCACGATCCTCTATAATTCCACCTACTTCAAGCCATTTGAAATTTTCTCACGACTTCTGCCCCTGCCCGATTACAGCTCTTTTGACCTGACCCCCTTTATCGGTATTTTTTTTCCGTTATTTTTTGGCATGATGCTGGGGGATATGGGGTATGGCCTGATTGTTTCCTGCCTGGGCCTGATTCTTCTTTATTCAGGGCGGAAAAAACTGGCGCGGGATGCCGGCAAAATTATGGTCGTCTGCGGACTCTATACCATTATTTTTGGCCTGTTGTATGGAGAATTCCTGGGTGGATTGGGGGCGCAGACGATTGGGCTTACGCCCATCCTCCTTGACCGGCATGAGACGATTCTGCCTTCACTCTATTTTTCCCTGGGAGTGGGTATTATCCATATCTCCATAGCCCTCCTACTGGGAGGATTGAGCGCCCGCCGCCGGGGAGAAACAAGGGAAGCCCTCTTTCAGTTTGTGAGTATTGCTTTTATCTTTTTTTTGTCTCTGCTTGTCGCCGCTTCTCTTTTTCCAGTTTCTCAAGTTTTCCGCACACCAATGCTCATCGGCGGGAGTCTCCTTCTCCTGCTGCTTTTTCTGATCGGAGGCTTCCTCGCCCCTCTGGAAGTATTGAAACATCTGGGAAATATTATTTCCTACGCACGAATTATGGCAATTGGCTTGACCTCAGTCCTGCTTGCCCATGTTGCCAACCACCTTGCCGGAATGACCGGAAGTATCTGGCTGGGAATCATGGTGGGGCTTTTGCTGCATGGTTTTAATCTGTTACTGGGGATTTTTGCCCCAACCATCCACGGGTTACGGCTTCATTTTGTGGAATTTTTCAGTAAAACCATGGAAAAAAGAGGACGGGAATTCACCCCCTTGGGCAGGAAGAACCACGGGGTGTGATCCCATTTTTCAAGGTACTCTTCAGGGTGTCGTTGAAGAGTGATAAAGGAGGAATGTATGGAAGGAATCATTGCCTGGGAAAAAATTCTGGTCCCGTTTGCCGCCGCCTTGGCTATGGGTTTGAGCGCTTTGGCTACGGCCTGGGCCCAATCAAAAATAGGGGCTGCTGGGGCTGGTGCTCTGGCGGAAAAACCTGAGTTGACAGCAACGATCATTATTCTGGTGGCCATCCCGGAAACCATGGTAATTCTGGGATTTGTCATTGCCGCCATGATTCTTCTGAAATAGAAGGCTCTCTCGATGCCGACACTTCTTGAGCACCTCCTGGCCACTGGAGAAGAAAGAGTCAGGATGATCTGGCAGCAGGCGCAGGCAGAGGTGCATGATCACCAAGAAAAAGGGGAGTCAGCCCTGGCGGAAGAAAGACGACACTGCCAGCTTCGGGAGCAGCAAGACCTTTATTGCTTTACCGCTGCTCTGAGGCGGGCTGCCGAGGAGGCTTCCTGGCAACGGCAATCCGAGGTGGAAATCCACCTTGCTGATCGCCTCTTTTCATTGGCCAGCAATCAGTTGCCCTGGCTGCGAGAACACAGCGGCAAAGGGCTTTTTTCGACCCTGGCCGCCGAGCTGCCGTCGGTCAGATGGAGCGTTGTGCGAATCCATAAGGACGATATTGATCTGGCCCGTGCCGCTTTTCCAGAGGCACAGGTTGAGGGAGACTCTGGCATTACTGGCGGTCTTATTGCTCGGTCTGAAGATGGCAGCATGCAGGTGATAAACACCCTGGAAAAAAGATTGGAACGAGCCTGGCCTCAGCTTTTGCCGGAGCTCTTTCGCCTGGTGCGGAAGGAGTGGGAAAATGCTTCGTAAGCTGCCACAAGCGGAATTTCCATCCGCGTATCTTCTCCCACGACTGCTGGCAAGGCAGGCGGTTGCAGCCGCTTCCGCGCAGGCGTGTTATGAGGAAAAAGGAGCATTGCCCTTTGCGACGGATCAGGATATCACCAAACAGTTGCTGGTCGGGCGATTGTGGGTGTATCAACAGTTAAACAGCTCCTTACGACGAAGCCTTGCTCCGGTTTTTCAGTTTTTTGAATGGAAATCCGTGTTCAATTGGCTCAGGGTTCGCAAGGCCCGGGCTTCAGTGGAGTATCTGGACTCGTTCCTTGATGACTCCCTTTTGTGTGCGCAAATGCGCTCGTTCTTGCGGGAAGAGACGGATGCGTCGCTCCTTGCGCAACGATTGGAATCGTTTTTCTGTCTCCATCTTGACCCCCATTTTTCCGGCATTGCCGCCATCTATCAAAAAAAAGGAATCCCCGGTTTTGAAAGGAGGTGCCACCAGCTTTTTTTTGAACACCTGGGAGGAAAGGCCTCCGAAGGGGCAGTCCGTTTTTTCTTCAACAATCTGCTTCACCTCAGGAATATACTGGCCCTGGCCAAATCGTACCGCTGGCAGACGCGTGAAGAGTTTGCCGTCAGCGGGTTTGAAGATACGGGTTGGCAGCGGGCCTTAGAGAATCCGGCGCGGGCAACGGCCATACTGGCGAGAAACCATTGGCGGGACGGTCTGCCCCAGAATGTGCGCGAACTCGCCGCCCTTGAAGATTTTCTGATGCGGAGGCTGGGCCTGGTTTTCAAGCGGCAGGCCGGAAGCGGTGTGGCGGAACAGATCCTCTCCTGCTTATGGCAACAGGAGATTCAGGCCAGAAACTGGGGGCTGCTCCTGCATGGCCATTTGCTTGGTAATGAGATGCGGGAGGCCAGGTTTATCCAGTGAAGACTGTTATCTTCCTTGTTCCCCCGGATGTTCAGTTCGGTTTCAGCCTGGCCGGTGTGCGTGAGCAGGTCTGCCGCTTGGATTTGGTTCCTGATATCAGCGCAGCGGTGTCATCCCAGATTATCGGCTCTTCTGTCGAGCTGGTGCGGACGGTGCGGGAATTGATGGAAGAGGAGCAGGTTGGGGTTATTGTTGTTGACGAAAGGCTGTTGAGTTATGACAGCACGGAAACAGTGCGGGCCCTGGAAAAAAACTGGGACGGTCTTGTCGTTGTTCTGCCCTCGCCGGTCATTGAGGAAGCGCCGCCCGAGGATTACACCACCCAGCTTATCAAAAAGGCCATCGGCTATCATGTGAGGCTGAACGGATGAAAGGAGTTATTGTCGGCATAACCGGCCCCACGGTCACCGTGGATCTGACGGAACTCAAGCTGTATGATCGGGTCAAAGTGGGCCGGGCCGGTTTACAGGGTGAGGTTGTACGGCTTGCCCGCGACCATGCCGTGGTGCAGGTCTATGAAGAGACCAGGGGGTTAGGGGTAGGCGAGCCTGCCTGCCCCCTGGGATTACCGCTTTCTGTACGGCTCGGTCCCGGCCTGATGGGTCAGGTCTATGACGGCTTGCAAAGGCCTTTGCCCCTGATGGGAGAAACCACTGGCCCTTTTATCAGGCAAGGATGTGAACTCCCGAGTCTGCCCCCGGGAAAAAAGTGGTTTTTCACGCCCCTGAAAAAAACCGGAGAGAGGGTGGAGGCGGGTGAGATTTTTGGCCTGGTTCGCGAGAATGCCATTGCTCACTCTCTTTTCGCAACGACTGGGGGAAAAATTTCGCGCATTGTCCAAGGGGAAATGGATCTGCAACGACCTGTCGTAGAACTGGAAGATGGCTCGTTGCTGTATGGATTCCAGGATTGGCCAATCCGTGCACCCCGGCCCTACAGCCGGAAGCTGCCACCCACTTCACCGCTTATTACCGGTCAGCGCATTCTTGACTTCTTTTTTCCTCTGGCCTTGGGCGGCACCGCCATTATTCCCGGCGGCTTCGGGACCGGCAAAACCATTCTTGAACAGGCCATCGCCAAACACGCCGCAGTTGATGTGGTTGTGTATGTGGGTTGTGGTGAACGAGGCAACGAAATGGCGGAGATGCTCGAAGGATTTGCCGCGCTCAGCGACCCCTGGTCCGGCCATCCTCTCTCGGAGCGCACCATCATGGTCGCCAACACCTCCAACATGTCGGTGGCCGCTCGCGAGGCCTCCATCTATACAGCGGTGACCATGGCTGAATATTACCGTGATATGGGCTGCCATGTCCTCCTGTTGGCTGATAGCATTTCCCGGTGGGCCGAGGCATTACGGGAGGTCTCATCCGCCCTGGAAGAGATGCCGGGAGAAGAGGGCTATCCCACCTATCTGGCTTCTCGACTGTCCGGCTATTTTTCCCGGGCCGGGGTGGTGGAGACCATCAACGGCAAGACCGGTTCTCTGAGCATGATCCTGTCCGTTTCCCCGCCGGGTGGCGATTTCACCGAGCCGACAACCCAGGGCTGTCTGCGGGCCAGCGGGGCTTTTTATATGCTCGACACCCATCTTGCCCATCGCCGCCACTTTCCCGCCATCAACTGGGTGCAGAGCTACTCCCTCTACGAGGAGGATGTGGTCCGCTATTTTACCGAGACCATCTGTCCGGAATGGGCGGCGCTCAAGAAAAAGGCCCTGGCCCTATTGCAAAAGGAAGAGAAGCTGCGGGAGGTCTCCGAGATCGTTGGAGCTGAGGGCTTGCAGGATGAGGATCATCTTCTGCTACGGATCGCGGACGAGCTGCGCAACCGTTTCTTGTGTCAGAACTCATTCAGCGAGGATGCCTTTTCCACCCCGGAGCAGACCGTCCGCCTGATGAACCTCCTTCTTGACCAGTATGAGCAGGCCAGCAGACGACTGGCCCAAGGCGAGAAACTTGACGACTTGTTGAAGGAGTTGCGGTGATGCGGCTTGCTGAACATCGTTATTGCACGGTGCAGGAGATACGAAATCAGCTTTTATTTGTGGGGCAGGTGCAGGCTGTGCGCATGGGCGAGGTGGTGCGGATTATCGCCCCCGATGGCCGGGAGCTGGCAGGAGAGGTTCTGGCCGTGCGCGATACCATTGTCCTCATTCAGGTTTTTGGCGAATGCCGAGGCCTTGATGTGCGGCACACAACAGTCGTTTTTACCGATGCCATTCAGCAGACCCCCCTTTCTCCCACCATGTTACACAGGATCTTCAGCGGCTCCCTGCTGCCCCTTGATGGCAGGCCCCAGTTTGTTCCCGAATGCTGGGCGCCGACCTGCGGTTTTCCTCTCAACCCCACACAAAGAGAGAGCCCGCGCGAGTTTATTGAAACCGGCATTTCGGCCATTGACGGCCTGGCGACCCTGGTCAAGGGGCAGAAGCTGCCCATTTTCTCCTGTGCCGGACTGCCATCGCGGCAGATGGTGGCGGATATTCTCCGTTATGCGCGGACTCCCCGGGGCCATTTTGTGGTGGTTTTTGTGGCCTTGGGCCTTACGCACCATGAATATGCCTTCTACATGCGCGTCCTGACCGAGCTTACCACCCATTTCGTAGCGATTATTAATCTGGCCGGAGATTCGGTTCTGGAGCGGCTGCTGGCCCCTCGGTTCGGACTGACCGTGGCTGAATATTTTGCCTTCCAGCAGGGC
>DYNG01000044.1 GCA_020721165.1 Desulfocapsa sulfexigens | reverse complement strand
ATGACCAACCCAACGGTACTGAAAATCGCCCTGGCCGGGCTGCTGCACGATGTGGAGAAGCGGCCTTAAACATTGACTGGCTTTTCAAAGGAAAACAGATGAAAGGATTTTGATAGCAAGGGGTATCATGGACAAAAAAATACTAAAAGCCATATCAATCGCAGGTATGTTTCACGATCTCGGCAAGTTTGCTGAACGGGCTTATGCAGTGGAATCTGGTGACAAAGATAAGGTGCAACAGGATTATCGCTATGAACACGCATATAACACTGAACTTGCTCTGAAGCAGCTTTTTTCTGATGAGAGGTTAAGTCAATCACATGGGGGTGACCGTGAGTGTACGATCCTCAACATGGCCACGCGACACCACAAGCCCCGCAAAGGTAATATTTACGAAACAATTATTGCTGAGGCTGACCGGATTTCCTCCGGCCATGAGCGGGCAAAAGGTGATGATGCGTCTACCTATGATACTCACGGTAGAGAAAAAAAGAGCAAAACTCCACTTATCAGTATCATGTCCAGGGTTTGTCTTAAAAAATATGCTGATGATCCTGTGGAAGATTGGCGATTTCGCATCAGAGAAGAAGGATATCTTTATGGTGTCGATGCCCAACAACACATTCCTCCAATTCCAGCAGATGAGTATGTTGCTGAACAGGTCCAAGCTGACTATCGGCAACATTGGGACGGGTTTGTCAAAGCGATTCGGCCGAATCAGGAATTCGGTTTGGATATTGTTGACCAATTTCCAACTCTCCTGGAGATTTGCCGTGCCTGGCAATGGTGCCTTCCGGCATCTACAAGAAAAGAGGAAATGCCGGATGTTTCGCTCTTTGACCATCAAAAGGCCACAGCCGCCCTGGCGGCTTGCATGTATTATTATCATGCGGCAACGGACACCCTTTCGTTGAACAAAGTGGAAGACAGAAGGCCCCCAAAATTTCTTCTCTTCTGTGGTGATCTGAGTGGCATCCAGAACTTCATTTATCAAATTTCGTCAAAGGGAGCATACAAGGCCCTGAAAGGGCGATCGTTTTACATTCAACTGCTCGCAGATTTGCTTGCCAGGGAGTTTGTCGATATTTTTGGCCTAACGCCTGCCAATATCCTCTATGCAAGCGGTGGAAAGTTTTATCTCCTACTGCCCAACCATGAGGATGTCGTCAGATCGCTGAAGGAACTAACTGACGAAGTCAACAAGTGGCTATTTTTAGAATTTGGCGGCGATATCTTTGTAAGAATGGGGCACATGCCGATTTCGGGAGATGACCTCACCCGGCAAAACGGCCGAACATTGTATCAGATATGGGATGATTTGACCCGGCAACTTGTATATCAGGACAGACAGCGCTACGCCAGCCTTGCTATCGAAAATTACGACCTGTTGTTTGCGGTGAAGAACGGTGATGCAGGAACCTGTGAGGTATGTCACAGGTCTGTTCCCAAAGAAACTGGCCATTGCGTTACATGTAAACGAATGGAAGAGGCTGGGCGAAAGTTAGCAAGCTCACGATTCATTCTTCTTGCTGATGCGGATACGGCGGCGAACGGGGAGCGGGCCACCTTCCATCTGCATCTTAAATTACAGAACAGGAAGATCAATCGGTATATCTGGTTTTTGGAAGAATTGCCTTTCTCCGTATCCGGTTCCAGAGTGCATCTTTGGTCTCTTAATGATCCGGATTTTCATTCCATTCCACGGAATATGAATACAGCTACTGTCAATTCCGCGCCCTATCATGTCGCCTCCACACATACCTTTTATGATCGTACTTTCAATGAAATTGCCGACCTTTCCAAAGGGGTCAAGCGGCTCGGCATTTTGCGCATGGATGTGGACAATCTTGGAAAGATATTTAGCGAAGGGTTAACGAATTACCGGCATGAAATTAAGAAATCCAAGCGATCTCAAACGAATTCCCAGCATGAAACTGAGCATTCCCAGCGATTTCACTCTTTAGGCAGGATCACGACGCTCAGTTGGCAACTCAACCTTTTTTTCAGCGGTCTCCTGTCTGGCATAATCCGGAATAATCCGGAGTGGGCAGAGCGGGTCACGGTAGTGTACGCCGGAGGGGACGATCTGTTTTTGTTTGGAGCCTGGGATGCTTTGCCGAAAATCGCCCTTACCATCCATGAACGATTCAAACAGTTTACCTGCAACAACAGATCGTTCTCGCTTTCCGGCGGCATGGGCATGACTGGCGGTAAGTTTCCTATCTATAAGAGCGCCGAAATGGCTGGGGAGGCTGAGCACAAGGCAAAGCATCATGAAACCAGCTTTAATGGTCAAGCCAAAGTGCGAAAGTCCTCGTTCACCTTCCTTGACACTCCGATGCACTGGAAGGAGTTTCAAGAGGTCGCAAACCAATTTGACAAAATAACGGACATGCTTCAAAAGCCGGAAAATGCCCCCCTCCTACGACGGCTTCTCGATATTGCCGCCTCATGGCAGGAAAGCAGGGAGCGTCTGAAACAAACCGGGACACTGAGCATAGATGATATCGAAAGGCAACTGGAGGGTGAAAGATGGCGCTGGCAGATGGTTTATAGTCTGGCCAGGTTTGGGGATCGTAACAAAGAAATCAAAGATGAAATCACGTCAATCCAGCAATTTATTCTTGGCAAGGTGGCAAACAGCGACAGAACCGGCATTGCACTGCTCGGCTTGCTGGGCAGGTGGTGCGAGTTGAGTTTGAGATAATATGAGTAAAAAAAGGAGATCGTAGATGAATGACATACAACTGGAGAGCATGAAGGACGCACAAGTTGAACAATGGGTTAAGAATGGCCCATCACCTGATTTGTTAAAAAGTACGGAGACACTCGGCAACGAATTGCAGAAAGATGGGCTGACAACTTCTCAAATCCGACAAGTTTTTTCTAAACTAAAGAACATTGAGGCAAAGGGTTTTGCACAGCAACGAACAGAATTCATGATGCTCAAACCATATATTGCATATGCCGCCGGACGACAACAAAAAGTCAAAGGTTTGCAAGTGTTCAAGAATAAAATATCAAAAGCTATCGACGCTGTCTTTGACGGCGATAAAGAGGCCGAATCTGTCCGTTTCAACAATTTCTGTAAGCTTTTTGAAGCAATTCTTGCCTATCATCGCGCCCATGGCGGAAAATAAGGGGAATAGTCATGACTGAAAACACACTGAAACTTGAAAAAAAAGTTTTTATCGAAGGTGAAATCGTCTTGCTCACCGGTATGCATGTGGGCGGCTCATCACTCGGTCTTTCCATAGGCGGCGCCGACAAGGTGGTTGTCCGTAATCCTCTGACCAATCTCCCCTATATCCCCGGCTCGTCAATTAAAGGGAAAATGCGTTCGCTACTGGAAAAAAGCCTTGGTCTGATCAGACCGGAACAGGATAAAAATGGTAACTGGGAAGGCAGGCTCTGCGAAAACCCTGAAGAGGATGTTGTGCAACTGTTTGGTTTCGCTGCCGACAAGGGCGGAGCAAGCATCGACTATGCACCAACTCGCCTCACAGTACGCGATGGTTCACTGATCAATGTGGACGAATTGGCCAACTCGGAAAACACCGATATGCATTGCACTGAGGTCAAGACTGAGGTTTCCATCGACAGACTGACCTCCCAGGCAAATCCACGGATTTTTGAACGAGTTCCTGCCGGGGCACGCTTCAAGCTCGACATGGTTCTTGATATTTACAATGTTGATGTAAAAAATGGCAACGGTAGCACACGGGCAGACAATTTTATTGCCTTGCTTCGTCAAGGTCTGATGTTAATCGAGGATGACTATATCGGCGGCCAGGGAACCAGAGGGTACGGTCAGGTACAATTTCACCTTAAAACCATAACCGATCGTACTGCTGAAGCCTACCGCGCCAACAAGGATAGGGAGATTTCCAGTTTTTCAAATCAATTCAGTCAGTTTTTCCGAGTAACTGGAGAGGTCGCATAATGTGGGCATATCAACTCACTTTTTCAACACCCGTTCATTTTGGCATTGAAGGAATAGGGCAAGAACGGGTTGATCAGATGGTGCGCTCCGACACCCTGTGGGCTGCTGTAGTGCAGAAGCTCATGCTTCTCTATGACGATGAACCTGAGAGTTTGTGCCGGGAATCTGGCTTTGCAGTAAGTAGCAGCTTTCCTGTCATTGCTGGCCGTCGCTTCTTCCCAGTTCCAATCGGTTCTCTCGACAAGATTATGGATACAATCGCCCATATGGATTCCGGACAACTACCGTTTGACCTGAAAGACCTAAAGAAAATTCGGTTCTTATCGGAACCGTTATTTAAAAAAATCGCTGCGGGTAAGGAATTGGCTCTTGCTGACATAAATAAAAACTCAGTTTTTCCACCTCCGGCCAACGAATTAAACGCCTCCAAGGATGACAGCATAACTTTGCTGAAGACAACGCAACGGCCCCGCGTGGCAGTGGATCAAGTGTACGGCGGCGTGCGTGAAGGAGCGTTCTTTTACTGCACAGACCAGTTTTTCGACAATACCTCAGGTCTTTTTTTTCTGGCGTCCTTTGACAGTACAGAAAAACAGGCACGCTTTGAGGCCGCCCTGCGACTGCTTGGTGATTCAGGCGTTGGCGCAGACCGCTCCATTGGCCGAGGTTGCTTTTCCTTCACAAAAGAACCTTTTGAATTTCAATCACCTTCTGGAAGCACAGCCCATGTTCTCCTTTCTCTGTACCATCCAACAAGACAGGAAGTGGATCAAGGCATTTTGGCCGGGAAACAAAGCGCCTACTCTTTGACGCGTCGCTCCGGCCATGCCGGAAGTCACGGTGCACATCAATTCCGCCGCGCTGATTGTTGGATGCTGGCCGAGGGGGCAGTTTTACCCTTTGCGCCTGAAGGGCAAATCCCCTGTGTACTGGAGCGCTCTGACCACATCCCCCATAATGTCTATCGGTACGGAAAAGCCTTCTGTCTGCCGATGGCTACTGGAGGTGCCTCATGAATTTCCAAAATATTCGAACCACCTTTCATTGTGAAATACAGATTCTCACCCCCGTCCATATCGGTAACGGAGAGAAATTTATCAACAATTTTGACTTTCTCTGCGAGGGAAATAAAGGCAGAGTTTTCGACCATAAGCGTCTCTTTGCCATAGTGGAACAGCTCGGTGGCAACGATATAACATCGTTTACAGCAGCAATAGAAGATGGGCAACTTGCCAATTGGTTACGAAACAATAATGTCAATATCAATGAGGCTGTCGTCCATTCCTTCAATTGGCCAGGGCATAATGCGCCTCGTGACATCAACAGACAAATACGGGATGGTCTTGGTCATCCTATCATTCCTGGCTCATCGCTTAAGGGTGTTTTTCGCACGGCAATACTTGCCCAGCTCGTAGATAACGACCAAACTAATCCAGTGTATAAAGTTCTCGAAAATTTAAAAAAACAAAAGGATGTGAATCTCAAGTTTGCCGACAGCACCCTGTGCTCGAACCTGTTGGGGAAGAATGCGAATGTAAACCTGATGCGCTCCCTTACTGTGGCAGATTTTACCTTTACACCGTTGGATGTACAGATACAGGCCGCCAATGTGACACGATTAACCTGTGATACAAGCTTTGTTCGTAAACACTGGAATATCTGGATGGAAAAACTCAATCGAGGGGCTACAGCTACCGGCCAGATTTCCTTTGATGATTTCCTCATAGCACAGGCCAATGGGAAGGAATCTTTTAATTTCAAAGCAGATTTGACTCTCACTTGGCTTATTGAGGCGCTGAGAAAGAGAACTGACAACACCATAGACAGCGAACTGAATTTTCTCCGCAATAAAAACGGAGACAGCATCGACGACATGAGGATATTTTATACGAAACTGAAGCAAGATCATCAGGGGCTGCAAGATAATGAAGCCATTGTCCAATTTGCCTGGGGTAGCGGCTGGAAAGGCATGACCGGTGAGTTGATAGTACCAGAACTGTTGACCTACGAGGTTCGTGAGAAACTCAGATTAGCGCCTAAATATCTTCAGTTTCCTTTTCCCAAAAGCCGCCGCGTCGCAGTAACAGGAGATGCCGCACTACCCATGGGCTGGATTCGGCTCAAATTTACCAGCAAGGAGGAAATTCGCCGCGCCGAAGCCATCAAGGTGCAAGAAGATAAACAAGCCTTGCAAATCAAACTTAATCAAGAGCAGCAGCAAAAAGAAG
Source organism: Desulfocapsa sulfexigens (assembly GCA_020721165.1). Lineage (GTDB taxonomy): Bacteria > Desulfobacterota > Desulfobulbia > Desulfobulbales > Desulfocapsaceae > UBA2270. The sequence continues at coordinate 574 of DYNG01000044.1, read as the reverse complement.
AACAGGAAGTTTGGGGGAGAATGAGTGAACTTGAACGGTGCGTTGCCATTATCCGAGGTGATGAAATTGCAAGTTCACAAGCAACCGGCCAGGATCCTGTCTCATCTTGCTGGAAGAAATTAGAAACAGGACTTCCAGAGGATCAAAAAGTTCTGGCACAAGCTTTCAGAGACATGTGGATAAATGATCCAAAGACATGGACAAGAAATCAATGTACACCGGCACAATGGGAAAAAGTCAAATTGATAAAGGCAATCCTGGAGCCAATGCAGAAGGAGACTGAGCTTTCCTCCGAAGACCAGGCGGCAATAGAGAAAGTCAAGGCCATCACCAACTGGAGCAAAGATCTGCTCACCAGCCTCAACGCCGCCAAGCTTCCCCTGGCGGCGCTTAAGGCCTTGCAGGAGAGAATGAAAAATGAATGGGATTGCGCTGAAAACAGGGCCAAGCCAGACAAAAAACAGGCATGGAGACAGATCAAGCAACTCATCCAGCAGGCGCAAAAAACAGGCTACATATGAGCCCTCGCCCTACATCTGCAGCAGCCGCGCCCCGTGGATAATCCTGAGAATCA
>DYNG01000043.1 GCA_020721165.1 Desulfocapsa sulfexigens | reverse complement strand
CCTCCGGCCACTTGACCCCCAGTCAAGTGCGCTACCAGACTGCGCTACGCCCCGTTTTTTTCAACTCCTTCCTACCATGCACCTTGGCCGCTGTCAACACTCCGACAACAATAGTCGTTATTTTATTGGCGAGTTTTAGAGACTGACAGGTTGCCTCCAGGTTCACGATTCACAAGCTCCTCTATCTCTTGCAGCTCAGATTTTATCTGGGACAAATGGGCGGCTATTGTTTCATGACTCTGTTCGAGATTCTCTGCCACGCCCTTCTTCTGCTCCTGGGCCAGTCTTTTCTTGGCGCCAGCGATGGTATATCCCTGCTGATGAAGCAGGGCCTTGATGATGAAGACCATCTCGATATCCACTCGCCGATACAAGCGCTGCTGGGAACCTGCCCGTTGGGGACGGATAGATGGAAATTCTGTCTCCCAGTAGCGCAGAACATGTTGGGCAACCCCAACCAACTTGCTGACTTCTCCTATTTTAAAATACAGCTTGTCTGGTATCTCTGGTTTCATCACAAGGCCTGCTCCTGATTGTCCACAGATAAACCGTCGTTCAAGAATAATTCATGTTTTTTGCTTCATGAACGACATAACGAGCCGTAATGAGATGAAAAAATACCAGTCATTTCGTAACGGCCCCTAACCCCGATAAACGGGATAAGCACCTTCACGAAATTCGCTTCAAAAAAACAAGAAACGAATTTCTAAGGTACTAAAAGCATCGGGGGATTATTCGTTAATCTCTTCCCGTAACTGTTTGCACGGACGAAAGCTCACCATTTTCCGAGGTTTAATGATAAGCAACTCTCCCGTTCGCGGATTCCGTCCTCGTCGGGGCTGTTTATCTCTGACGGTAAATGTGCCAAAATGAACAAGCTTGATAGTATTATCAACGGGAGTCATTTTCGATCCTTGTGCCACCTTTGCCGATTTTACTCCCTTCCCAGTAGCGACAGAATGGCCACTGCTCTTTGCGGTCTTGGTCACCAGCAAATAATTCTTCATCCGATCCAGAAATGCATCAACTAACGCGGCACACGCCGTCTGCGAATAGCCTAATTGGTCATGCATTGCCTCTGCCATTTCTTTTCGAGTCAAATTATTCATACCTTCCCTACCCCTCTCTCAGGATTCCTTCAAATTGTGAGCCCAACTCCTTGATAATTTTCACATGCACCTTTTCCACATTCTTTTCCGTCAGAGTTTTCTGCGCTGAACGATAAGAGACTGATAGCGCGACACTTTTACAACCTTGTTGCAGCGAATCCCCTTGATACACATCAAAAATAACACATCGTTCCACCAGAGGTTCCTGCATGGCCAGTACCGCAGCCACCATAGAACCAGCGGAAACGAACTCCGGCACCAGCATGGCGATATCGCGATGAACCGCAGGAAGAACGGGCAGTTCCGTAAAGTTCTTGACCACGGCATCGAGTTGACATAAGGCCTCAAGGTCAAGTTCGCAATAAAACACGGCCTGTTTAATCCCAAACTTGCGCAAGACTGCCGGTTGTATTGTGGCCACCATCCCAATGTTTTGATTTTCACCTGCCTGTATGCCCAACACCTGCGTCGGCACCACAAATGGCTCCACCAGAGAAGGCTCCGGCTGCACCAATGACAAGGGTGGGCAGGCGCTGACCCCGTGCAGTCGCAAACCCTGCAAAAGATACTCCACCGCCCCTTTAGCGTCCAGAAAATCCACGATTGCCGGTTGATAATGGTAGGGAGAAGCCTCGCCAAAGCGATTGCCGCTTATGACCATCGCCAGCCGATTTTTTTCTTCTGGCTGCTCGTTTTTTCCTCGGGGGATAAACACCTTGCCAATTTCAAAGAGCTTGACGGAATTTTTCTGAAAATTAATATTGCGCTCCACATTTTCCAGCAGACCCGGCAAGAGCATGGTTCGCATCACCGATTGTTCTTCGCTCAACGGATTGAGCAAGCGAAGACAGTGACAACGGGGATCATCTTCGGCAAGACCCAGCCAGCGCAAATGTTTGTCTGTTGTAAAACTGTAATTGATGGCCTCAGAATAGCCGATGCCGACCAGGAGCCGGCCAATTTCAGCCTTGATGCTTCTGCTCTTCTCCTGCTCAGGGTAACTCATCTGCACTGTGGGGAGGCTGGTGGGCAGCGTATTATAGCCAATCAATCGCGCCACTTCTTCTATCAGGTCAATCTCTCGTTCCACATCAACCCGGAAAGAAGGAACCCCAACCCAGAGAGTATCCGCGTCTTTTTCTTTGCAGCGAAAACCGATGGCACACAGCACGAAGGTGATTTGAGAGGCATCCAGAGCCATTCCCAGGAGTTGTGAGGCACGAGAGATCCGCAAGGTTAAAGACTTCAGAGGGCGTTGGCCCCCGTATTGATCCCCTCCGCCGATGACCACCGTCCCGCCAGCCAGATCAGACAATAACTGCACAGCCCGTTCCAGAGCATTGACACAGCCACCGGGGTCAACCCCCCGCTCGAACCGATAGGAAGCCTCGGAGGAGAGATTCAGTTTTCGGGCGGTTTTCCGAATGGAAACCGGATTGAAACAGGCGCTCTCCAGAAGAATAGCCGTGCTGTTGTCACTGACCTCCGAATTCAGCCCGCCCATGACTCCAGCAATGGCCACCGGTTTCTGACCATCACAGATCAGCAGCATATCGGGGTCAAGTTTACGGACGACCCCATCAAGGGTGGTAAAATCAAGCTCATGTTCATGAGCTTGACGAACGACGATCTTTTGACCAGCCAATGCCGTAAAATCAAAGGCATGCAAGGGCTGCCCGTACTCCATCATGACCAGATTGGTAATATCCACGACATTATTGATGGGTCTCAAGCCGATGGATAACAGGCGTTTCCGCAACCACCAGGGTGAAGGGGCAACGGTAATTCCGGTCAGCAGACGGGCGCAATAGCGGGGGCAGAGTTCAGAGGACTCGATATCCACCGAAAAAGAGGCGGCGCCCTTGTCAATCACTGCCTTCTCAATGGACAATTGCAAGGGCCGCCGAATCGCCCCGGCAATCTCGCGGGCAATGCCAATCACCGAGGCGCAGTCGGAACGATTGGGGGTCAAATCAACCTCCACCAGGGTAGTATCCAAACCCAGGGCATGAACCAACGACTGGCCAGAAGGGGTGCCTGCGGGCAATTCCATAATGCCGCTGTGGGCGCCACTGAAGCCCAACTCCTGTTCAGAACACAACATGCCGAAGGATTCAACCCCGCGCACCTTTGACTTTTTGATTTTTACTCCGCCGGGCAGAGTTGTTCCGGGCAGGGCAATAGCGGTCACCAGACCGGCTCGGGCATTGGGAGCGCCGCAGACAATCTGTAAATTCTCCTCACCAACGGCGACCTGACAGAGGCTCAATGAATCGGCATCGGGGTGTGGTTGCGCGGAAACGATCAGAGCGGTCCGGATCGGGGCCAATTCCTGATAGAGAGACGACACCGTCTCAACCTCCAAACCAAGCATGGTCAGGTGGTCGGCAAGCTCTTGCGGGCTGAAACCATCTGTATTCACGAACTCATTTAACCAATCAATGGTAAATTTCATCGCTGATGGCTCCTAAAATTGGGAAAGAAAACGAAGATCGTTTTCATAATAAAGACGGATATCGTTTATCCCATACTTGAGCATGGCAATCCGCTCAATGCCCAATCCAAAGGCGAAGCCACTGTACACCTCGGGATCGTAACCCACCATCCTGAAAACCTCGGGATCAATCATGCCGGCCCCCAGAATCTCCAGCCAGCCGGTCTGCTTGCAGACCCGACAGCCAGCGCCGCCGCAGATCACACAGGCAATATCCACCTCCGCGCTGGGTTCAGTAAAGGGGAAAAAGCTGGGACGAAAACGCAGAGCCAGATCCTTGGCAAACATTTTTTGGGTAAAAATCGTCAGAACGCCTTTCAGATCGGCAAAAGAGACCTTCGTATCCACCAGGAAGCCTTCGACCTGATGAAACATCGGGGTGTGGGTAATATCTGAGTCACAGCGATAGACCTTGCCAGGAGCGATAACCCGCAAAGGTGGCTGGCAAGCCTCCATGATCCGGGCCTGCATGGGAGAGGTGTGGGTGCGCAGGAGAATGGATTCGCTGACATAAAACGAGTCGTGCATATCCCGGGCCGGATGGTGGGCCGGAATATTGAGGGCCTCGAAATTATAGTGATCCTGCTCAACATCCGGGCCTTCTGCCACCGAAAAACCAAGAGCCTCGAAGATGGCGCAGACCTCATTCATGATCTGGGTCACCGGATGCAGTCGTCCCTGCTCGGGATAACGGCCAGGAAGAGAAATGTCAATACTTCCCTGGCCTTTTTTTGTCCTGGTATCACCCGCAAGGGCCGTCTGCTTTTCGGCAAAAAGGTCTTCAATGGCCGCCTTGACGCTATTGGCCAGTTGGCCCAAACGAGGCCGCTCCTCAGCGGAGACTGTGCCCAACTCACGCATAATCGTCCCGAAAAGGCCTTTTCTGCCCAGATACCGGATCCGAAATTCTTCCAGATCGGCAGCATTGCTGATCTGGGTGAGCTGCTGTGTCGCTTCGTCCCGCAGGCGAACTATCGTTTGCTCCATAATTTTCAACAAAAAAAGGGGAGTTGATAGAGGAAAAAATACGCAAAAACAATGGGGCCGGTTTCGATCAACAAATCAAAACCGGCCCGTTGTCACAATCTCCATCACGAAAAAGCGCAACGAACGATCATCTCACGAAAAACATCAGGCGTTGGCTGTCGCTGCGGCTTGAACCACCTGGGAAAAAGCGGGGGCGTCAAGAATGGCCATATTGGACAGAACCTTGCGATCCAGTTCAATCCCGGCCTTTTTCAATCCGCCAATCAGCTGGCTGTAGCTCATATCATTCATGTGGGCGCCGGCATTGATTCGGGCAATCCAGAGACGACGGAAATCCCGTTTTTTGGTACGGCGATCACGATAGGCATAGACCAGGGCCCGATCCACCGCCTCGGCTGCCGAGCGGAACAGACGACTTCGTCCACCGCGAAAACCCTTGGCTAATTTTAACACCTTGTTTCTTCTTCTCCGGGCTTTCACCCCTCTTGTCGCACGAGACATTTGTCACTCCTTTTGCACTTTGATTCATCCTGCTCCCCTTTTTCAACGGGGAAAAGGAAGTTCAACAATCACATCGTTGGAAATAATTATTTTTCAGTTCTCATTCCGAGCTTTCCAGCAGCCAGACTCATTTGCTCTCCATCTCAACTCTTCACCATTTGAGAAGCCATAAACGAAGCTAAAAAAGGAAGAGTTTTTACAACGAATTACATGTAGGGAAGAATCCTGCGCATCCCTTTGAGGTCGGTGCTGTCCACCAAACCTGATTTTCGCAGGTTTCGTTTTCTCTTGGTGCTTTTTTTGGTCAGGATATGACTGGTAAAGGCCTTGCTTCGTTTAATCTGACCGGAGCCGGTCATTTTGAATCGTTTGGCGGCCCCTCTTTTTGTTTTCATTTTTGGCATAATTCCGCTCCTTGGCACGGCGTATAGGTAACAACCGATTTTTTTACTGAATGTTACTTCAATAACTTAAAAAATGTTAAGCCTTTGGGCCCACAAACATAACCATTTGCCGACCCTCCATTTTTGGTTCCTGCAAGATAACCGCGTCTGCCTCCAGGGCAGCGGCAATTTTCTGCATGGCAGCCAAACCGATGGTCTGACAATAGACAATTTCCCGCCCCCGAAAACGCATGGTGAGCTTCACTTTGTTTTTCTGCTGTAAGAATTTGATAACACTTCTAATCTTGAAATCCAGGTCATGATCGTCTGTCTTGGGACGAAATTTTATTTCCTTGGTTTCAATGGTGGTTTGCTTCTTTTTTGCTTCCTGTTCTTTTTTGGACTGTTCGTAACGGAACTTATCATAATTCATTATCCGACATACCGGCGGATCAGCCGTCGCTGAAACCTCAACGAGATCAAGACTATCGTTGTCGGCTATCTTCAGGGCCTCCTCAAGACTCACAACACCCAACTGAGAGCCGTCGCTGCCAATCAGTCGAATCTGCGGATGGCGAATCATGTCATTGATATTCGCCTTAATCTCTCGTTGTACCGGGGCTCTTTTTACTCTTGGGTTAATAGTTCCACCTCCCTGTGCTGACAAAATCCATATTGAGCAGAAAACTCCTCAACGATACCCAGCAGCATCATGCTCAAATCCCACGACCATCTCGACACTCAGTCGCAATCCGTTTGGCAAAATCATCCAGGCTCATTGCCGGCAGATTCTGCCCATCCCGCAAACGAACGGTCACCGTGCCATTCTCTTTTTCTTTATCGCCAATCACCAGCATATACGGGAGCTTGGCCATCTGTGCTTCGCGAATCTTGAAATTCAGCTTCTCATTGCGCAGGTCCTTTTCAACCCGAATCCCCAGTTGCCGTAACCGGCTATACAACTGGTCACAATAATCAGCCTGGGCATCCGTGATATTGAGCACCCTGACCTGCACCGGCGCCAGCCACACCGGAAAAGCGCCGGCATAATGCTCAATCAGCACTCCGATAAAGCGTTCCAGAGAACCCATTAAGGCTCGGTGGATCATGATGGGCTGGTGTTCGTGGTTATCGGCACCGGTGTATTGAATATCAAAGCGTTCCGGCAAATTAAAATCAACCTGGATGGTTGAACATTGCCAGGAACGGACCAGTTGATCCTTAATTTTAATGTCAATTTTGGGGCCATAAAAAACCCCCTCGCCCGGATCAAGCGCATAAGCCAGCCCTTTATGCTCCAGGGCCAGCTTCAGGGC
>DYNG01000042.1 GCA_020721165.1 Desulfocapsa sulfexigens | reverse complement strand
ACGGCGCTCCTTATGGTCTAATCTGCTATTTTTTGCCAATAATGGAGGCAAGTCTTCTCCCCTTGCCAGGAAAATTCATATTTTTCTATGTGCAGGTTGAAATCGGGGATGATGGTGAATCGTTTTTGGGTCTTGAGTTCGATTTCAAGGGTCATCTGCTCCTCTTCTTTTAAGAGCATGTCGGCAATCTGGGGATGAACCTTGATGGTGAGCCGGTCGCCTTGGTGCCTGTGATGCTCCTTGGAAATTTTACGGAAAATTTCATAGCAGATGGTGCGCCGCGACTTGAGCCGTCCTTCACCGCCGCAATAGTGGCATGGTTCACAAAGAATCTGGGTCAGGTTCTCGCAGTTACGCTTGCGGGTCATCTGAATCAGGCCGAATTCCGTCAGTTTCAGGATGTTGATTCGGCTTTTATCTTTCTTGACCACCTCCTTGAAGGAACTCAGGAGTTCTTCCCGGTGCGCTTCATCGGCCATATCAATGAAATCAATAATAATAATTCCGCCAATATTGCGTAGCCGTAACTGGTAGGCAATTTCCTTGACCGCTTCCATATTGGTCTTGAAGATCGTCTCTTCGAGATCTTTTTTGCCGATAAAACGACCGGTGTTGACATCAATAACGGTGAGGGCCTCGGTGGTTTCAATGATAATGTAGCCGCCGGAACGAAGCCAGATCTTGCGATCCATGAGGCGGCTCAGTTCCATCTCAATCCCGTGGGCCTCGAAGAGGGGGATGGCTTCGCGGTAAGAGGAGATGCGGTGCTGCAGATCAGGGGCGAAAATGGCAATAAAATGAACCAGCTTTTCATAGGTGCCCTGATCGTCAACCACCAGACTGTTGACTTCGGCAGTGAAAAGGTCGCGCACGGAGCGAAAGACAATGTCGAGGTCTTCATAGACTAAAGAGGGGGCGGAGGCCGTGGCGATGGAGTCCCTGATTTCATCCCACAAGTGGAGCAGGAACTCCATATCGGCCTCCAGCTCTTCCATGTCGGCATATTCGGCGACGGTGCGGACAATAAAACCGGTGCCGAGAGGACGAAGTCGTTCGATTCGTTCGCGCAGGGTCTGGCGGAGAGCTTCGTCCTCAATTTTACGGGAAATGCCGATGTGATCCGTCAGAGGCATAAAGACCAGGTTGCGGCAGGGCAGGGTGATGTGGCAGGTCAGGCGGGCCCCTTTGGTGCCAATGGGATCCTTGCCCACCTGAACCGTAATCTCCTGGCCTTCGGAGAGGAGAGCCTCAATCTGTTTGCCTGGGGAGGGACGAATCTCGTTGTCGGCAAAAGAGGAGGAAAAGTTGAAATTGCCACACGGTTGCTGTTCCTGGCCCAGCAGTCGTTGGTCAAGATCGGTGGCGGAGATATGGATATCATCCACATGGAGAAATCCCGTACGATCCAGGCCGATATCAATAAAGGCCGCCTGCATACCGGGCAGGACCCGCACCACCTTGCCTTTATAGATGTTACCCAGCAGCCCCTTTTCCAAGGGCCGTTGAATATGAAACTCGACAAGCTGGTTGTTTTCAACCAGGGCAATTCGTGTTTCGTAACTTTCTGAATTGATGAGTATTTTTGTGGTCATTGGGGTGGGGATAAAAAAAGGGGGGCAAGGACGACTGCCGGCCAGAAAGAAGCGAGAAATAGCACTGTCGAGGTTGTCAAAAATTGTTCATTATACTGTATAATAACTTGAAAAAGCCACTTTCTTTTTCCGTTTCAGAAAGCTCGGCTTCTCTTTTTTTTGACAGTTTGTCGAGAGTGAAGCTCTGGGCTTGCGTTTTATTTTTTTTACGACCATACTATAAGAATGATTAATGAGACTGGGCCTCATGTCCAGAAAGACGGGGTTACAGTAAAAAAATATCAACAATGAAGAAAAAGAGGAAATGGCAATGACCATCTCGGCAACGGTTCAAGAACTCTACAGAATGTGTCATATTGGCAGCCATCATGCCGACAGTGATTATTTTAGCCTGATTCGCCGCCTGGTGGAGAAGAAGAGAGACGAAGGCGCGGTCTGGCAGAAGTATATAGATCAGGTTTATCAGTTGGTGATGGATGAGATCCTGCACAATAGCGCGCAACCGACCGAGCCGGTGCAGTTTGGCACCTCGGGCTGGCGCGGGATACTGGGAAAAGACCTTTCTGTCTCCTCGGTTTCCTTGGTGACCGCCGCTATTGTTGAATTATATCAATCTCTTGATCTGGATTCGTCGTTGGCTCCGTTTCTGGGGGTGACCAGCCTGAGCGAGGCCCGGGAGCGGGGCTGTGTGCTGGGTTTTGATAACCGTTTTGGCGGTGAGGTTCTGGCGGCGGCGGTGACGGCCGTGCTGATGAATGCTGGTTTTACGGTCCACTACGCCGGTGAGTCCACCACCGGGGTGTTGTCGGCGGCCTTGCTGGAGCTGGGAGCGGCCTTTTCCATCAATCTCACCCCCTCCCATAACCCCTTGCAGTATGGCGGATTTAAGTACAATGCCGCCGATGCCGGGCCGGCGGCCTCGGAACTGACCAATCAGATAACAGACAATGCCCGCCGCAATATCGCCGCCGGCAGCTCACCCCTGGTTTCTTTGGATACCCGACCCCTGCTGCCCTCGCAGAGAACTGATATTCGTCCCTTTGACTCATTGCTGTGCTGGCAATCCCTGGTTCGTCGGAATGTGTCCATCCACGGCCTTGATCTTGATGCCATCATGCGGGGATTTGGCGATTATGCCGACATCTGTGTGGTCATAGATTCGGTGCATGGCGCCAGTCGTCTGCATGTGGGGCCCCTGTTTGCCGGTCAGGGGGGAGAGCGACTCATCCATCTGCGGGCCAATGCCGATGTCACCTTTGGCGGCATCGCCCCCGAACCCTCCTCGGCCAATATGGAGCAGACGATGACGACCTTGCGGGCCAGGCCGGAACGACTGAAAATCGGGGCGATCATTGATCCTGACGGTGATCGGATCCGTTTCACCGATGGCACAGTCGAGATCAGCATGAATCAGTTCGGGGCTATGGCCTATCATTTTCTCCATGAGATCAAAGGAAAGCGGGGGATGGTGGCCAAGACCGTGGCCACTTCCAATCTGGCCAACCGGCTGGCCCAGGCCTTTGCTGAACAGGTGTTTGAGCCTCGGGTGGGGTTTAAGGAATTCAAGCCGGTGGTGGGTCAGGCCCTGGTCTGTTTTGAGGAGTCGGATGGTATTTCGATCATTGGTCATACCCCGGAAAAGGATGCCTATATCGGCCTGCTTCTGGCCCTGGATATGGTTCTGACCCTGAAGATCAATCTGGGTGAGTACCTGCGAACCATTGAACAGGAGTACGGGGCCTATTATCCCGATCGGGGCGGTCTGCCGGTGAGCGCCAAGGGGGAGCAGTTGACAGCCCTGCTCCAGGGTTTGCAAAAGTATGGAGTCGGAACTCTGCTCAAGGTGGGCGAGGCAGAGCAGCGCATTGTCCAGGTCATTGATATTGATGGCCGCAAGATGATTCTGGAAGATGGCTCCTGGCTGATGATCCGGCCTTCCGGCACTGAGCCCAAGGTGCGGTTTTATGTGGAATCACGAACCCAGTCTGGAACCGTCCATCTGATTGAGGCCGCCCGGGCCATGCTGGTGGAGGTTGGCCTCGCTCGTCCTGAGCTGTGAGGGGCCCCTGACGGCGGCCATCTTCCTGAACGACATGCCCGGTGGCAGACAGGCGTTTTTTTTTTGCTGTCCGGAACCGAAAAATTAAAAAAAATCACCAACAGACTTCCCCAACAAAAACATGAAACACCGATTCCCTTTTTTCCAGTACTGGCAACGATCTATGAGTATCAAACGGCGCCTTTTACTCGGTCTTGGCCTGTTTTTGCCTTTAATCTTCCTTCCCTTGGCGACATTGATGGTGGCTCGCTATAATGCGGTGCTGAATATGGATATCATTGTTGAAAACACGAAACTTCAGATACTGGCGCTGGAGATGGATCGGGGGTTGGAAAAGGCGCGTTGTCTGCACGGTCTGTTTTTTTTGGATGCCGATCGGCAGGGACTGGCGACGGAAAGTTCGGCGGACGCTCTGCCCTTCATACGGGAGCAAATGGCCCAGATTGGGTCGTTAAGCGAGTCGTTACAGGCGGGGTTGGCCCGGGTGAAGGATGTGACCTGGCTGTCTGACAATCAGGTTCATATGAGTTCTTTTCTCTTTTCGACAGAAAAGTTTTCCAGACTCTCTCTGGAGTCGCTTGATATTTTGACCAAGCTGCACGCGCCGGAACGGGGATTGCAATCGCAGTTGGAGCAGCTTTTCGACGCCATGAATAAGGAGGTGCACACGGAAAATCTGTTGCATCCCATACTGATAAAGGCGCATAACTCTGTTCTTCAATACTGGGATGTGCCACAGAGACCAATGATGGAGTCGGCTGCGCGCTCTCTCGTTGAGTTGCGGCAGCAGATGCAGCAGATGCCTCTTCTTGACACCGACAAACAGGGGCGGATTACGGCCCTGTTGAGCCAGGGAACGGGTATTATTGAAAAAATTATTACCTCAGAAACAACTCTGACCACGCATTTGCAGGAGATAGCCAGGCAGGTCGAAGTGGTGGAACAGTTTTCCTTGATGTTGGTGACAAGGTCAAAAGAAGAGGTCAGGAAGGCGGAACTGAAGTTAAGTCGTATGCGGATAATTGTGCCACTGATTATGGCGTTGGTATCGGTGCTGGGACTGGGAATTGCCTTTATGCTGTATCGTATGATCAATGCCAAGGTGCTGCGACGAGTGGCGCGTCTCACCGAAGTGGCAGGGGCGGTGCGGGCAGGCAATCTGGATATTTCGGCCCCTGAAGATGACCATGACGAACTGGGAGAATTGAGCCGGGCATTCAATCTCATGACTACTCGCCTTAAAGACGCCATCACTACCCTGGAAACGCAGGTGAAAGAGCGGACGGCTGAACTTTCGTCCAGTGAAAAACAGTTTCGTCAGCTCTTTGAGCATTCAAGCAGTGGGATTGTGGTGTATGAAGCCTGTGACAATGGCGAAGATTTTATTATTAAGAACTGCAATGAGGCGGTGCTGGAGATGGAGAGGAGGAGTCGCCAGGAATTGATCGGGCACCGAGCCACCTCGGTCTTCCCAGGCCTTCGCCCCTTTGGTCTGCTGGAAGTTATGCAGACTGTATGGAAAAACGGCCGGACGATTCGTCATCCGACGAGCCTCTATGTTGATGACAAAGTCCAAGGGTGGCGGGAGAACAGTGTCTATAAAATTCCTTCCGGCGAGATTGTCTGTGTCTATGATGATCGTACCGCCCAGAAACAGGCAGAGGCGGTCGTGCAGGGGATGGAGCAGAAAATGCAGCGCATCCAGAAGATGGAGGCCCTGGGTCTGATGGCCGGCGGGGTGGCCCATGATCTCAATAATATCCTCTCCGGGGTTGTCGGTTTTCCCGATGTGCTGCTGATGCATCTGCCGCCGAACAGCCCTCTGATCAAACTTGTGATCACCATCAAAGAATCGGGATTACGGGCAGCGGCCGTGGTGGCCGATTTGCTGACCGTGGCCCGAGGGGTTGACTGTAAGAAGGAGATGCAGGATCTGGGCAGTCTGGTCAGCGACTATCTTCAATCGTCTGAATATCAGGCGATGAGCGCTAAACATCCACTCGTGCACTGTGCCAGCAATCTGGCTCCGCAGTTGCCACCAATATACTGTGCGGGGAATCATATCAGGAACTGCCTGCTGAATCTGATCGGCAATGCCATGGAGGCCACGGCGGGAAGAGGTCAGGTGCTGATCTCCACCAGGTTTGAGCAAGTTGATGATAAGACCGCTTTTACCAAAAAAATCCGTTCCGGCAATTGGGTTGTGCTGGAGGTTTATGATAACGGCAAGATGATTGCTGAGAAAGATCTGGAACGAATTTTTGAGCCCTTCTATTCAAAAAAGGTGATGGGAGTCAGTGGAACCGGTTTGGGATTAGCCGTGGTCTGGAGTTGCGTCGCCGATCATGGCGGATCTATCTTCGTGGAGAGCGATCTGAAGGGAACGCATTTTCATCTCTATTTTCCAGTGACCAGCGGGGTGAACGAGAAGCCAGTGGCGCCAGGCCCGGGAAGCACCGAGGCATTTCAGGGGCGGGGAGAAACGGTGCTGGTGGTGGACGATGAAGAAATGCTGCGGGATTTGGCGGGTACCATGCTGGAACAGCTTGGATATACGGTCAAACGGGCCTCTTCGGGTGAAGAGGCTGTGGCGTATTTACGAGAAAATCCAACAGATCTGCTGATCCTGGATATGATTATGCCGCCTGGAATCAATGGCCGGGAAACCTATGAGCAGATCCTGGCTTTTGCCCCGGCCCAAAAGGCGATTTTCGTCAGCGGATTTGCCGAGAGTATAGACCTGCGAGTCGTGCAGTCATTGGGGGCCAGGGGGTTTGTGAAGAAACCTTACTCCCTTGTCCACCTGGCACAAGCGGTGCGGAAAGAACTCGATGGTGAATGAAGGGACGGGCCAAAAGAGATAATTCCTTCTCGATCCTCTTGCATCACGGCTTAGGGACTCGGAAGTTATTAATGTACCTGAATTGCGACCAGATTTGGGTTATATTTGACTGTGACGATTGAACAAAACCGCAGGCATAATTGTGTTATGTCGAGGATTTTGTGATTGAGACACAGGCAAAGATGGCCCGAAGATGGGAAGCAAGATGATATATTAGTAATTTCCGAGTCCCTTAGCAGGCCATCTGGGTGGCTGGATGGTGGAAGCCTTTCAACCCAGCCAGGTGCCGATCTGATAAATGGCGGTGGCCAGAAGAAAGGCAAAAATGGTGTTGAAAGAG